>QLUN01000023.1 GCA_018725455.1 Chloroflexota bacterium | reverse complement strand
GAAACTGGCCCGAAGTCCGCAAAGGCCACGACCATCCTCATTACAGATCAATGGGTTACGCGCGGACGAATCGAGCGGTTGGATTGCAGCATTGGCTACCGGAGGGAACACGAGCATCTCCCTGTGAGTCATCGCACTTGCGGTTTGTCAGAAACTCGCATATATTTTCGTACATGAACACGACGACCAAGACCGCCGAGCTGATTCGCCAGCGCATCGAGGCGATGCCGATTGGGGAGCCCTTCACCCCAACGGCATTCCTGGAGTGCGGCACGCGCGCGTCCGTCGATCAGACCCTCTCCCGCCTCGTCAAAGCAGGATCGATCGAGCGTGTGACGCGCGGCGTCTTCGTGCGCCCCGAGGTTAGCCGTTTCGTCGGCAAGGTTAGTCCCTCGCCGCTGAAGGTCGCCGAGACGGTCGCCAAGACCACTGGCGCCGTCGTCCAGGTTCACGGTGCCGAAGCGGCGCGTCGGCTCGAGCTGACCACGCAGGTTCCGACCCAGTCGGTATTCGTGACATCCGGCCCGTCGAAGCGCATCCGCGTGGGGAAGATGGAGATCCGTCTGCAGCACGTCTGTCAGCGCAAGTTGGCCTTGGCGGGTCGACCCGCCGGGCTCGCGCTTGCGGCGATGTGGTACCTCGGCAAGACGGAAGTAACGCCGGCTCTCGTCGAGAAGATTCGGCGCAAGCTGGGATCAAGCGAATTCGAGGTGCTGAAGTCAGCCACCAGCTCAATGCCCGCATGGATGAGCGACGCCATCTTCCGGAGCGAGCGGACGGTCGTTCATGCCTGAGTCCTTCCTGCACCTGAAAGCTCAAGAGCAGTCCCAAATCTATCGGGCACTGGCTCCGCAGCTTGCCCGCTCGCCCGTCGTACTGGAAAAAGATGTCTGGGTCTGCTGGGTGCTGCAGACCCTGTTCACCATGCCCGGTCGACTTCCAATGGCCTTCAAGGGTGGCACCTCGCTATCCAAAGTGTTCGGAGCCATCGCACGCTTCTCTGAAGACGTGGACATCACGCTCGACTACCGTGGCTTGGACGGTTCCTTCGATCCGTTTGCCGAGGGCGTCTCGCGCAATCGGCTGAAGAAATTCAGCGAGGATCTCAAGTCCTTCGTGCGCGACCATGCTCGTGGTGTTGTGGCACCACACTTTCAGAGGACACTGGCAGCCGAGTTCGATGCCGGCGCATTCCAGCTTGAAGCCAGCGATGACGGCGAGCAGTTGCGTGTGCACTACCCGACCGTGCTTGAGGCGCCGGGGGACTACGTGGGCAACAGCGTCCTGATTGAGTTCGGTGGCCGCAACATCACCGATCCGAACGAAGAGCATGAGGTACGGCCCGACATCGCGGAACATGTCGCTGAACTCGATTTTCCTCGTTCGAACGTCAGTGTGCTGTCCCCGGCACGTACCTTCTGGGAGAAGGCGACGTTGATGCACGTCGAGTGTCAGCGCGACGAGTTCCGTACTGGCGCTGAACGCCTGTCACGCCACTGGTACGACCTGGCCATGCTGGCCGATCTTGTCCATGGGAAAGCCGCTGTGGCCGATCGCGCTCTGCTCGCGGATGTCGTCAAGCACAAGAAGGTCTTCTACAACGCGAGCTACGCCAACTACGACGCATGCCTGACCGGGCAGCTCAGGCTCATTCCGGAAGATGCCGCACTGGCCGCGCTGCGCGATGACTTCCAGCGCATGATCGGTGCCGGCATGTTCATCGGCGAGCCACCCGCCTTCGATGCCATCGTCGATTGTCTGCGCGCGCTGGAAGCAGCGATCAATGGGTGCAGCAATGGTTGAAGCAGGCATCGCTGTTAAGGCTCTGCTGCAAGGCGCCACGCCGGAGCACAAACAAGAAATTGAGGACCTATGGGATCGCTAATGTGTCGAGTTCCGGGCGTTTCACCATGACCAAGCGGTACTGCGGATTCTCTGTCGGGAAGCAAACCTGCAGACCGCGAGTTCAGCTCGCCGACCGAAGGTTGCACGCCCAGTGCGCTTGCCTTGACCCATTGAGGACGCGGGTTCAATTCCGTAAATGGAATCGAACTGGCATCCCTTCTGATGCCCTCGGCTGATGACCTCGGCCAGGCGGAACTGGAACGATTGCGGGCATTAAGGGCTGGATTCCGCACCTTTCCGCAGGAGTTCGCAGCGGTTCTAAGGCGCTGAGTTACATAGGTTTGGCGCAGGGTTCCACCCCACCGAGACCCCGCAGGAGTTCGAATCTCTCCGCACGAACCCGCAGGAACCCTCACCAACCCGTACGGCCCGATGCCAGACCGTTGATTTTGAACAAACTGCTTGATCGGTCCGCGCTTGCGGACTGCGGACTTTTGCCCGTGCTCGGGCTCCTCTCTTTGATCGCCGACACAACCTGAGCTTGCCCTTGGTGTCAACCAAGGTGTAAACTGACAACTACAATGTCAACCAGGCGCCTTTTCATGCGCCTACAACCTCAGGAGTGGAGCCGTGAGCGAGAAGATGTCCAATGCCCCCGTGTACTACGCCCTGGCACAAGCACAGTTCAACCCTGTCGCAGCCATGGCCAAGTACGTTGACGAGGTGCAGGATCTTCTCCGGCGCGATGGCTATACCCTCTTCGAGCCGCAGCAGGTCACCCACCTACAGCTCACTACAGCGCCCGGCCAAGCTCTAACCGAACCACAGGTCGCACACACCACTTCCTGGCTCATCACGAAGGGGGATCGCTCGTCAGGCTTTATCTTGAGCGCGGCTTCGATTACTTTCCACACCACCCACTACGAAACGAGCAACGAGTTCATCCCAGAACTACTGCGCGGGCTAAAAGCCGTGCATGAAGTTGTGGGCCTTGAACACGTCAGCCGACTAGGCCTGCGCTACCTTGACGCAGTCTTGCCACAGCCTGACGAAACGATTGATCAGTATCTTGCAGATGGGCTATATGGCGTCCGCTTCGGGGCCGCGCAGCGGTACGCTCTAAATGAGTCAGTTTTCGAAACCGAATCTGCCCCCCTCTTGCCCAAAGGAACATTGGTCGCCCGAGTACACCGAATGGCCTCACCTCTGGGTTATCCGCCCGACATGGTGCCAAGCGGTCTAATTGCGATGCCCAAGTTTGAAATCAAAGACACCAGGCCTCATGCGGTAATCGACACGGATCACTTTGTGGAAGGACGAATGCCTCTAGACTTTGAAAAAATAGGAGAGCAGTTGTCAGCTCTACACGCGACCATCAAGCTTGTGTTCGATGCCACGGTTACTGATCACGCTCGTGCCGTTTGGGCATGAGATAGGCTGGAGGAGAAAATGAATTACATTCCAGTTTCCACCCAACCTATGCAGCCGGTATGGCCGGCAGCAAAGGCTGCGTTCGTGGTGATAGGCACGATCTTGGTTGGTACCGGCAGCGTCTATGGGCTGGACCGTACTGAATCCTGGCGGCATCATATTCAGCCTCGTGTGCCGTTTATTCTCGATGCTGCGGACGCATCGACCGGCGGCGCTGAACGCCCCGATGTCCGGACCGCTTCCGAGCACATCGAAAGCATCCGAAACGTGCTGAATCCGGCCATTGCAGATCTGGCTGGTCTATTTGATGTCTCTCGCCAAGCTATCTACAAATGGCTGTCTGGCGATTCAACCCCTGAGCCAGACAAACTCAATCGAATTGTTGAGTTGAGCAGAATTGCTGATGCATTCCAGGCGGCGGGAGTGTCTCGTGCTGGGGCCTTACTGAAGATGAAGGCCTTTGCCGGACGATCCCTGATGGATCTCATCAAGTCCGGCGAAAACCGCAGCGAGCATGTGGCGGCCCTGATTAGTGAGGCCAAGGCAATGGAGGCTTCGTACAAGCAGTCTGGCCTGGCAACCTCCAAATCCAAATCTTCCAGCGATTGGCAGTCCTCCATTTCAATTCCTGGCTCCTCTGAGCGCGTCTGAAAGAGGAGTCGTGGATGCTCGGACGGGATACCGAATGGCGACAGGGAGACCTACTGACCGACGAAGAATCTCATGCGATGGGATTGGTTGAGTCACTCGGTTCAAATCGCTGCGTCGTCTTGATCTCTCACGACTGCGACTTGCCGAACGATACCGAGACTTTCGTCGACGTCATCGTGGGCTCGCTAGTTCAGGCTCCCGACCCGATGCTTGCGAACGCAAGGAACCCCCGTCGACTGCATCTGAAATTTGTATCCGACGCGGGCGGAGATATGTGCGTCGAACTCCGCCATGTTGATCGGCAGCAGGTAAGCAAAGCTGTGTTCGCCAAGATTGGGGCGAGGGACGGAAACTTTCTTTTGCCCGCTGACGAGAAGCGCGCTTTGAAGCAGTGGCTTGCGGCTCGATACGGACGCCCCGCGTTCCCCAACGCCTTCGAGAACCGATTACGAAAGATCGTTGGCAAGAAGTCTGTCGAATACCGTATCGCAAAAATCCTGGAACCGGAGTCATCGCACCTGGTGGCACTTTTCTTCGATCTCGGTGAGAACAAGGCCATTGAGTTGGAGGACGGAGATCCCTATTTCTTATCCATCTCGGTTGTCTATGACGCCACGGAGGGTGGGCCGAATGCTAGGGCGAGTGCTGAAAAAGTTGCCGGCGAACTCCGTACGCTCTTCGAGCAAGCCTATGGAACTGTTGACACTGCAACAGAAATCGCATTGGACGCATGCAATGCAGTAGCCGACACGTTCATGACCTTGGCGGATCTCCGGAAGGTGGATCAATGGCGCCTCGAGTACATCAGCCTACGTGAAGACCCGGCGGGCGATTTTCTTCCTGCTGGTGAATTGCCCTTCTAGACTCGCTCCGTTGACGAGTACCTGGACACGCTGCTCAAGCAGGGAATGACACAGACCGTCAGCCAGTTGCGGGAGTGGAAGGTAGCGATCTGACGGACGCGGGTTCAATTCCGCGTTTGGGAACTGAACTGGGGCTCGAAAGCAGACGAGGTTGAGCAGCCTTTCCGGGCACCAATCAAAGCGAAAAACCTGCTTGATCGTCCACGGCCGCAGGGCGCCCCAGCAGGCCTTTCTATCGAGTTCGCAATGGTTCGCAGCAGCCCGCAGCGCTTCGCTTCCGTACTTTCAATAGTCGTTTGGTGCGGGGTACCATCCCACCACCACTAAAACTTGCAAAGACACCCTCTTTGCATTTTGATCAACCCCGTCAGGCCCCAAGCCTGGCGGGGTTTTTCACTTGGGCTTGCGGACTTTGCCAGCCGACGCGAGGCCTGATTTTGGCGTTCCTGGCCCGTTTTCCCTCTTTCTTTCTCTACTCCCTGCGGATGCGCAAACGGGCAAGTCCGCAAGGATGAATCATTCAAAATCAACAACTTACGCATTGCAGTGACCCCGGATGTTTTTCGAGCATCGGGCTGCATCGCAAAAACAGCGAGAGAAAGAATCGCCTTAAGTCTGCGCAGCAGACTGTGTTTTGCCCGCACAGACTTGGCGTCTAAATCCCATTGGAACGACATTGAGGCAATGCTACCGCGAGTTGACGCGCGGCAAGTTAGTGTCTACAATGTAGAAACATTTTTAAGGACTCAATCATGGAAACTGTCATTCGAAAATGGGGCAACAGCCCGGCCCTGAGGTTGCCTGCATTGGCGCTAAAGGAAGCTGCCTTAAGCCTGGATCAGAAGGTAACAATCATCGTCAGTCGAGGACGTATCGTGATTGAGCCATCTGAGCATGTGGAATACAACTTGGATGACTTGCTCGCTGGAATCACCCCGCAAAATGCGCATGCTGAGGTCAGCTTCGGCAAGCCAGTGGGCAAAGAGGCGCTTTGATGGCATCGCGTCGCTATGTGCCTGATGCTGGAGATGTTGTTTGGCTGGAGTTTTATCCCCAGGCTGGACATGAGCAAGCTGGGCATCGTCCTGCTTTGGTCGTCAGTCCAGCAAGCTACAACGGAAAAACAGGGCTGATGGTCTGCTGCCCCATGAGCACCAAAGTTAAGGGGCATCCCTTTGAGGTAGTGTTTGAGATTGACGGGGTTCCCGGTGCGGTGCTGTCTGATCAAGTGAAATCGCTCGACTGGAAGATTCGAAATGCGAAGAAAAAGGCGGTCGCCCCAACCTCAGTGATGGCCCACGTCAGGGCAAAAATTAAAGCGTTGCTGGCTATCGCGTGACCCGCAAACACCCAACAATCGTTGTTGTCTTTTCGCATCTTTGCGCAAGCTCCCGAACGAAACTTCAATTCCCCTGCTGACCACCACTAAAACTTGCAAAGACACATCATTTACCTGATTGCTGATGGACGCCGTGACATGCAAAGCGTGCTTGCTCGCCGCCTGTTGGGCGCTTGACCCGCAGCAATCCGCACCAGTGCTCACAAGCTCGGGAGGCCGGTCAGCACGTGGTCAACCGTCCGCCCTCACGGACAAATGGCCGAAACGGTGGACATGCGGCCAAAATCAGGGACATCTGTTCAGGCTCCTTCGCACTCACTGGCTTGATGATCTGCGCGATCGTGTCTGGACCCATTACGGACGGGTCATCCAGGATCTGCTGCGCAAGCAGCGCGTGACCCGGGAATCGTCGGACGACTTTGACCCGGACTGGCCGTTCTGAGCGCCAACGAGTCTCCCGCGCCAACAACAAGGGCCCCTGACGGAGCCCGTGTTGTTGGCACTCTCAGCATCGAAAACCGCCACCAGAATCCACCACCAAAAATGGACGCCAGATTGCGCCACCCAATCCCGCCACCGTTTACCGCCGCCAGATTTACGCAGATTTGGACCGACGCTAACACCTGTCAGGACGCCGTCCGGACAAATATAATAGGGCCATCCAAAATCAGTCCGGAGGGGCACCATGAGCACCCTGAATCTTTCCAAGACCGAACGCATTGATGTTCGTGCAAGTACGCCGGTCAAGCAGATGCTGCAAGAGGCCGCACGCGCCTGCCACAAGAACGTGAGCGAGTTCCTGCTCGACGCAGGCGTGACGGCGGCCGCGCAGACGCTGGCGGATCGTCGCCAGTTCGTGCTCGACGAGGCGCAGTGGCAAGCGTTCCAGGAAGCGCTGGATCGGCCGGTGCAGGGCAAGCTGCGCCTGAAGAAGTTGCTGAATGAACCCGGGGTGCTCGGTTGAGCGATGGCTACTCACCCGTTCGCAAGCTGGCGGCGACGGATCAGGTCGATGCTTTCGACTGCGGCCAGGACGCGCTGAACCAGTTCCTGCAGCGCTACGCGCTCGTCAACCAGAAGGCCAACAGCGCGCAGACCTACGTCTGCTGCCACGGCGACGCAGTGGTCGGCTTCTACAGCCTCGCCGTCGGCAGTGTCGATCCGATTGCCGCGCCGTCAAGAGTGATGAAGGGGCTGGCGCGTCACCTGGTACCGGTCATGATCCTGGCCCGGCTCGCGGTGGACAAGGAGCATCAGCGCAAAGGCCTGGGCCAGGCCTTGCTCAAGGATGCGCTGCTGCGCACCGCACAGGCCGCCGACATCGCCGGCATTCGTTGCCTGCTGGTGCATGCCAAGGACGATGCGGCGCGGCAGTGGTACGAATCGTGGGAATTCGAGCCCAGCCCGACCGATCCGTACCATCTGTTCCTGATGCTCAAAGACCTCAAGGGCATGTTGAGCTGAAGGGCGTCTCCACCTCTCAGAGTCCGACTCTCTTGCGCTGCTCATTCCAAAGCGCTGGTGGATCGACCGCCAAGTCGAACAGCGTGATGTGCTTCGGCCGTGCGACGTTCAGGATGACCACCACGATGTCGGGCGCCAGCGTGGTCAGGTTGACTATCCGGCTCACGTAGCTGTTGTCGATCCCCTCCCGCATGCCAATTTCCTTCAGGGACTTTACTTTCCCCGACTCCAGCATGGCCAGCCAGCGGTGGCCCCTGGCCAAAAACTTGCGCTAGGGTTGGGTGGGCTGGTGGATGCAGTGGCGAGGCAGTTTTGATCAACCCCGATAGCCCTGCGGGTTGCCGCTCTGCCAGCGTCAGCGCTCATGGCTGGGCCCGGCCAGCCACCAAGGGTTCAAAGCGCCCGAGCAGGGCTTCAAGAACCGACACCGCTGCTGCGGCCTCGTTCAGGTAGGCCGCCTTCAATGCATCGTCTTCAGGGTAGTCGTGCGCAAAACGGTTGCGAATCACCCGCAGCTCGTGCCACTGTTCCATGCTCGCCAGGTAGCCCAACTTCTCCAGGCGGTGCAGCTTGTCGATCATCGGGCGGTCTTCATAAGCCTCTTGCAGCACATCAAGCGCCGCCGGGAACAGCCTGGCACCCATGGTGTCCTGGAGTTTGGTGAAGCGCAGGATCAACTGGTCCCAGTCCTGCACGGCTTCATCGTCCAGCGCTTTCAGGCTGGTCGCCGTCATGGGAAGCGATCGCCGGATGGCCTGCAGCGCGTGCTTCAGATAGTGAAGATGCCGCGCGCATTGCTTCCAGGCGTCCTGCAAACGCAGGTCGGCCAGATCGTTCACAACAGCACGCCCTGCTGACGGGCCAGATCAAAGATGGCTGGCCGCTGTTCGCGCTCTGGATAGTCAATCAGCACATCCACCTTCTGCTCACCCAGCCTGCTGTACACCAGAGACAAGAACCGTGTATGGGCCCTCGCGATCTGCGCCGGGTCGCGCATCCCGGTTTCAATCAGCAAGTCAATGTCTCCACCGCGCAGGTCTTCAGCCACCCGCGAGCCAAACAGCCGCACCACCACCCCAGGCTCAAAACTGGCCTGAGCGGCTTGCTTGAGGGCATCACGTTCAAAGGTGGACAGGCGCATAGGGGTAGACGAGACAGACAATGGAGAAGATGTTAGCCTAGAGCGCCCATTCTTCAACCGCCAGGCCCGGCACGCGGTGGAATTCTCGGGCGTTGTTGGTCACGATCACGCTGTCTTCAGCCATGGCGTGTGCCGCAATCAACAAGTCCATGGCCCCCACCGGTTGGCCAGCGCGCTCCAATGCGGCCCGCATCTGAGCGTAATGGTGGGTGGCCTCCACCGGCCAGGGGCGCACGTCAAAGCCAGCTAGCCAGGCCTGCACCGCCGCGCTGAAGCGGGGCGACGCCAATGCTGGCCGGGTGGCGGCGCAAGATGTAGCTGCAAATAGGGGTGTCCAGTGTGCGGCGCATGGTCGAAAGCCTCTCAGCCTCTCAGCCTCTCAGCTCCAGTCCCGGTCTTGCGGTTGCGCCACTTGCGGGCCGTGCCACGGCTGATGTTGTAGGTCTGGGCCACTTCGGCGAGGCAGGCTTGAGATTCATGAATCTCGGCCCGCGTACGCGGGGTGGTGCGTGCCATCGGATGGACCATGCTCATGATTGGTTCTCCACAGTGTCACAGGCCA
>QLUN01000229.1 GCA_018725455.1 Chloroflexota bacterium | reverse complement strand
CATCTTTTCAGGCTGTCTAAAAACCTTCTCTGCCGGAGGCTAATCAACCGACCATCGATTGCCCCCAGCACCTTTTAACTTTTAACCGTTGTTCCTTTGAAGGCTATCACCCCCCCTTTCGGCTACTTTTGGCTACTCTCAGAGCTGATTTTACATCTCCGCCCCGACCAAAGCCAATTGTTCTTGCCTGTATCTGGGTATAGCCTCTTCGATCAGCTTGCTATACTTGCCAGGCAAACTGACCGTGCCCTCGAGCACTTTCTTCACGATCTTCTTCACATTGTGCACCAGGCACATTAGTGAAAACTCACCTCGCACCTTCACTGAACCACGCAGGTCCATCGATGGCTTCCTCCTATCCCACTTTATCTGTCCGAAAATCGGCTCCACCGTGTATCCACGCTTCTTGTAGATCCGTTTTCCCTCCTCGCCTCTCAGCTTCTCCCTCATCGCCTCCAAAAGCGGCTCCCGGCCATCCCGACTTACTGTCCGTGCCTCTCCCGTAGTGCATCGCTCCCTTACCGCACATTCCCCGCAAGACTCCCCTCGATAGAGGATAAGTGGCGACTTCCCTTCACGCTTCCGCTCCGCCCATCGTTTCAGCTCCTCGCCTTCGGGGCAAATATAGGTATCTCTCATCTCGTCATAGCGGAAGTTGCTCTTGTGATACCGCTTCTCGCCTTCTTCTTTCTCGTCCAGCACTTCCAGGAAGTTGTCTGGTATGTAGACATCTAAGCCCTTCACCTCAGAGTATCCCAGATTATCGTAGGACGAGTATCCAGCGTCGGCACTGCCCTCTTTGGGCAAAGCCCCAAGGTTTCGTTCCACCTGATCCACCAGGGGCTTGAACTCAGCATGGTCAGTGGCATTCTGGCTAACATCCGCTGCCACTATCACCTGCTCTTTATCGTCCACTGCTATCTGACCATTGTAGCCGGGCTGGATCACCTTCCGGCTGTCCTTCATCAGCCGGGACTCAGGATCTGTTACATTCACCTTCTCCAGCTTCTCCCTCTCCAGCACCTCAATCGCTTCATGAAGCTTCTTCAGGCGATATTCCTTCTTCCTCAACTCCTCCACTACCTCCGAGTCATCACCATCGGGGTATATCTGATCCTCTAGCTCGTCTATCTTGGCTGAAGTCTGGATCATTTCCCCCATCTGCTCCTTGATACGCTCAATCTCTTTCTCCAAACCATCTCTGTCCCTGGTCTGTCTCACCGAGGCATTCGCCTTTAGCTTGGTGCCATCGAAGGCAATATGCCCCAACCCTACCATGCTAAAGAGGCGCACAGCCTCACCACCTCCACATACAAATCTGGAAGCACATCAGCATGCCCAGCGCGGAAAAGACAGATGGTTCGGAAATCGGGAGATTGCAGGGCTGAGAGGAACATGAAATCGATATCCGCCTTCAACACCTGGGCAATGCTTCGGGAACTGTAAATGTCCCGGCTATAAGCGTAGATGATGACCTTCAACATCATGCCCGGGTGGTAAGCTGGGGCACCACCACTCTTGTACTTGGCAAACAGTGGCGACAAATCCATGGTATCCACCACATCATTGGTAATATGTGCCTCATGACTCTCAGGCACAAATTCATCCAGCGAAGGAGGTAGCAGGAACTCCTGGCTCTGGCTGTATTCCCTGAATATCTTCATTCAGACTTACCTCCGGGAGAAGCATCCTTTGCCCATATTATACCTTATATGCCCTGCCACTACCTACCCCCCTATCGGACTTTTTGGATAGCCTGCAAAGAAATGTTTGATGGCAGCGATGAACTCGGCGAAGGTCTTATAAAATTGGTTGCGCATCACTTTCTTCTTCATGAACCTCCACATTCGCTCCGTCAGGCTTGGGCGAGTAAGGCGGCAGGTAAACGATCTCAACCACAGTTTCTGCAATATGTTCCCGCACCAGCCTCGCATGGTTATAGCGAGCGTTATCCACAATCAGCACAATCCGCTTCGCTTGGGGATGAAGAGCACAGAGACAGTCTGTGAGTTCCACCACCGACTGGGCATTAATGGTACCTGCTGTATTGTCATTAACCCATTCTCCACCCAGAGGACAATAAGCACCCACCAGGCTCAGTCGTTCTCTTCCCGAATTGCTGG
>QLUN01000228.1 GCA_018725455.1 Chloroflexota bacterium | reverse complement strand
TGGCACACCATGCCCGCAGCGAGCTTCTACTTCATCTCCGGGAGCATCTGTTATGGGGCAAGATGCATCTCGACGAGTACTGCTATCGCTACCCCAATCCACCCACACATACCACCCCAACCGAGATTCATTACCATATCCGGCAAGCCATGCATTTGCTAGATACCCTCCCTCCCGTGGCCCAGAAAGAATCAAATGGAGACAACACATGAAAGGAGGAAGATAATGGAGCTCAAAGAGTTAAAGTGCCTGAGATGCGGCCATCAGTGGTGGCCCCGACCACCACTCGACAAGCCGCCGGTGCGGTGCCCCGTCTGCCAATCCGCGGCCTGGCAGATACCGAGAAAGCCTAAAGGGGGATGAGAAGGATGTATGATGAAGAACGAGACCAGTATCTGCTAGTGCAACACATTCCCGGCACCGGTTCGGAGACGAAAAGCCAATTTGAAATAGTGGTGCGGGATACTGGCCTGGCACCGGCAAAAGCTCAAGTGCTCCTTAAAAATTTCCAGCACTATTTTGAGTTGGCTGGGGAGTGGGAGCAGAGGGCAAAGACGCTTGTCGTGATGGACGAAACCCAGACCATAGTCATGAAGCTGGCCCGGGCGGGGAGACTCCATCTGCGGGAGAAACGCCTTGCGATCGAAAGAACTAGGAAGGAACTGAAAGAGCAGTCCCTCCGAGAAGGCAAGGCCATCGATGGGATCGCAAATGTGCTGAAGGCGCTGATTGTTCCCATCGAGGAATACCTGGGGCAGCAGGAAAACTTTGTGCAGATCCGAGAAGCGGAGCGCGTTGAAGCAAAGCGGATCGAGGCCGAGCGCCTTGCGGAAGAGGCACGTATCGCTACTGAGAGGGCTGAAGCCGAAGAGCGAATACGTATCCGCCTAGAGAACGAGCGGTTACGTGCCGAAGCCCAGGAGCACGAGAAGGTGTTGCGGGCCGAGCGAGAAGCGGCTTCAGTGGCCAGGGTGGAGGCTCAACGGTTGGCCAATGGGGAGAGGGCAAAAGTTGAACAAGAAAGGAGGAAGATAGAAGGAGAGCTTCAGAAAGTGCGAGAGGTCGAGAGGCAGAAGATCGCCGAAGAGGAGCGAAGGATCGAGGCGTTGAAACAAGCATCAGATAGTGAAAAGTTACGGGAGTTTGCGCGAGTGATCCAGGGCATCGAAATTCCGGGGCAGGTAGCAAGCATCAAGGCTCGCCGAGCCGTGGCAGATGCATATGGTCTGCTCAAGCAAGCGAGCGAAATCCTATTGAGGGCTTGCGGGGAAGGAGGGTGAGATGGATAGAGATCAATACATGGTTGTTAGCAATCTCTTAAGGACCCTCCGATGCGTCGAGTGCGGATCTAGGCTCAATTGCAACTGGGAGAGCGAGGACTTTCTGCCTCTCTTTTGCATGCGAGACCAAAGCCATTGGGGCTTCGAGCGCATCCCAGAACCAAAAATCCCGAGTTATACGGAGCTGCATGACACCGGGGAAGCGATCCCAGGGCATATAGCCCAGCAAATCGAAAGGAAAAGGAGGAGACAAATGCAAGAGGAATACGGAAACGAGAAGAGCAAAGCACTGGAGACATATCGCAGGAGCACGAGTTTAACTCAGGCACAAGCAACAGAGATACTTCGCACCATCTGGCCGAAAGCCCCCATGGTGGAGGTAGTAAAGGCAGCAATCTTGTGCCGGGACTTCGGGCTGAATCCCTTAATGAAACATGTGTTTTTGATCCCCTTCCGGAACAGCGAAACCGGGCGGGATGACTGGGCAACAATAATGGGCATCAACGCTACCCGGACGCTAGCGCGCCGAGCAAATCCATTTGGCTATGAGGACGGGCCTCGAGTCATGACCGAAGCGGAGCAGGAGCAGATCAATGGTAGGGTGGACAAGGACCGGATATGGGCAAAGACCGTAGTGGTAGATCTGAGAGGCCTGAAAGCTCCGGGCTATGGGTCATGGCCACGATCCGTGAAGCCACACGCCACCAACAAAGGTAATACAGCGGAGAATATGGCGATGATCCGGTCCGAGAGAGCGGCGCTCATGCGACTTTGTCCTGCCGAGATGGGCGCCGGGTTGGCCGACCTCGAAGTCGTGGACGAGAGGTATATCAACGGGGAAATTGTTG
>QLUN01000227.1 GCA_018725455.1 Chloroflexota bacterium | reverse complement strand
TGATGGCACGGTCCGTGGCCTGGACCCCAGGACCGGAGACGAGAGATGGGCCCCGCGTGATCTTGGGGCACCCATCCTGGCGCACCCCTGGGTCGAAGGGAATATCGTTTATCTGATCGATCAGAGGAACACGCTGCATGCACTGGAAGGAAAAACCGGCCGTGAGATTGAGATTCGGCGTATCCCTGTTGAATAACGGAGGGAGGCTTTGATCGAGCTCTGGAATGTAGTTTTTCTCCAACCGATAATCAATGGGCTGCTCATCATGTCGGGCGCCTTTGGGGGTAGCTTCGGGCTGGCCATCATCGGTCTGACCATCATCGTCAATTTTGCCCTGCTTCCCCTGACCTTGCGGCAGACTCGCTCCATGACCGCAATGCAGTCGCTGCAGCCAAAGATGAAGGAACTGCAAGCGAAATATGCCAGGGATAAGCAGAAGCTTCAGCAGGAGACGATGAAGCTCTACAAGGAGTCGGGGATGAACCCCCTGGGATGTATCTTCCCACTGCTGGTCCAGACGCCATTTTGGATCGCTATTTTTCAGTCAATCCCGCAGGTCCTGGCAACCACACCGGAGCGTCTTCTCGCGTTAGCACAACACCTTTACCCGTGGTCTGCTGTCCAGCGAGCCGTGCCGCCAGATGGTCGATTCCTCGGGATGGACCTTTCTGAACCGGCCTTGCTCCTGACAATCCTGATCGTCGCATCTATGTGGCTGACGCAAAAGATGACCGTTGTTCCTTCGACAGATCCCAAGCAGCAACAGATGAACAAGATGATGCAGTGGATGATGCCGGCGATGATGGGTTTTTTGTTCATGGGTTTCCCCAGTGGATTAGCACTATACATTGTGGTGATGAACATTTTCCGCATGGCGGTGCAGTATTTTGTGATGGGCGGTTGGGGAGAATTGGAGAATTTGATTCCAGCGAGGGTTCCGCTGGGAAGCCTCCGGCAGGGTGCCAAAGGATGGGCGACACCGAAGAAGGAATCGAGTCGAGAGTCGAAAGTCGAGAGTCGAGAGGCGGAGAGCGTGGGGGACTCCAGTCTCCAGAGCGAAGCGTCTCCAGAGCGAAGCGTCTCCAGAGAGGAAGGCACCAAAGATGAAATCTCTCGAAGTAAGCGCAAAAACCGTAAAAGAAGCCGTCGAGCTCGCGCTAAATGAGCTGAAACTCACCCGCTCGCAGGTGGAGGTGGAGGTGCTGCAGGAAGGGAGGGCGGGCCTCCTGGGGTGGGGAGGGGTGGATGCACGGGTAAGGATAACGCCGCTGCCAGAAGAGGGCGGCAATGTCCCTGCCATCGCCAGGGAAGTGGTGGAAACCCTTCTCCGCTTGATGGAGGTGACCGCCAGCGTTGAGGTAGGTGGGGGAGGGGATGATCAGTCCCCCTTAACCATAGAGATTTCTGGTGACGACCTGGGAATCCTCATCGGGCGTCGCGGCCAGACCCTCTCCGCGCTGCAATACATAGTGAGCATCCTCATCGGTCGGAGGTTTAACAGCGGTGTGCGGGTGACCCTCGATGTCGCCGGATACCGCAAGCGGCGTGAAGAGGAACTCCGCAACCTGACTCTGCGTGTGGCGGAACTGGTGAAATCGACCCGGCGAGCGATAACATTGGAACCCATGTCGTCTATGGAGCGACGCGTGATACACCTCACACTGAGGGATGACCCCGAGCTCGCCACTCAGAGCGTGGGCTTCGGCGAGAATCGAAAAGTGGTTATCTATCATAAGCGAGAGGATAGGGGATAGGGGTTATCCCTTATCCCTTATTACGATGTTTCGACCTCTATCCAGCAAGCCGGACTTCCCCCTACTCGAGGAGCGAATCCTCGCATTCTGGCGAGAGCAGCGCATCTTCCAGAAGAGCGTCGAGCAGCGCCGGGATTCCCCCCTGTTTATGCTCTACGAGGGGCCTCCGACGGTCAATGCTGGCCCCGGAATTCACCACGTGCTTTCCCGGGTATTCAAGGACATCTTCCCCCGTTACAAGGCGATGAGGGGTTACCGCACTCCCCGCAAGGCCGGCTGGGATACCCACGGGCTGCCGGTGGAGCTGGGAGTGGAGGAGGGGCTTGGATTTTCCTCGAAGACGCAGATCGAGACTTATGGAATAGAGAGGTTCAACCAGAAGTGTCGAAGAA
>QLUN01000226.1 GCA_018725455.1 Chloroflexota bacterium | reverse complement strand
TAGACTGTAGTCAACTTACCAATCATATAACGGATCTTCCAGCCACAAAGCCCGCTTTACAGATTCAGTTTTGTAGCTAGCCCATATCTTGTAGTGTAGCCACTAATATCGCCATTCTGTAGTGTTGACATACCCTTGAATATGTGCTATAATCGTAGACACGATGTACGTGGACACTGCCTACTCCACCCAAGGGGGCAAATCCTACGTCCGTTACCTCCTGCGGGAATCTTTTCGGGAAAACGGGAAGGTCAAACATCGGACCTTGGCTAACCTCTCCCGTTGCACTGATGAAGAGGTTGCCGCCATCAGGCTTGCCTTGAAGCACAAGGGGAATCTTGCCAATCTGGGTAACATAAAGGAGATCGAGACCAGGGAGGGGATGCGTATTGGAGCGGTTTTGTGTCTGAAGGGGATTGCAGAACGGATTGGCTTAGCCAGGGCAGTTGGCCACCATCGACAGGGACGCCTGGGTTTGTGGCAAATAATGGCGCGGTTGATTAATCAGGGTTCTCGTTTGAGTGCTGTACGGCTTGCAGCAAGCCATAGCGCCTGTGATCTCCTGGGATTAGATACATTCAATGAGGACCATCTCTACAGCAATCTGGCTTGGCTGTCAGAACAACAGGAAGCCATTGAGAAAAGATTGTTCCGGCAGCGGTATGGAAGTACAACTCCCCAGCTTTTTCTCTACGATGTTACCAGCTCATACCTTGAGGGGGTTGAAAATGTTCTGGCTGCCTTTGGGTACAATCGGGATAGGAAGAAAGGGAAGATGCAACTGGTGATCGGGTTACTTGCTGGGCCAGACGGCACACCGGTGGCGGTACGGGTGTTTGAGGGGAACATCCCTGATAGTCAAACCGTTGCCGAGCAGGTGCGTATCCTGGGGGAGAGCTTTGGGGTGAAAAGGGTCACGGTGGTAGGTGATCGGGGGATGCTTAAGCAGACAGAGATCAATCTTCTTAACGACAGGCGGTTTCACTATATTACGGCAATCACCAAACCGCAGATTGAGAAACTTCTGCGAGAGGGTGTGTTTCAGATGGGGTTGTTTGAGGAGAAGTTATGTGAGGTGGAATGTGAGGGGGTACGCTATATCTTACGCCGTAATCCTGAGCGGGCAAAGGAACTGGCTCGGAATCGGGAAGGCAAGTTGTCCAAAGTAAGAAAGCTGATGGACAGGAAGAGCCTCTACCTGGCCGAGCATCGGCGTGCTAAGGTGGAAGTGGCCCGCAGGCAGGTGGAAGAGAAAGCGAAGCAACTGAAGGTCGATGAATGGGTCAAGGTGGCAAGCAATGAACGAGCCCTGGGATTAGTGGTCGATGAAGAGGTCAAAAGGCAAGTGGCTAAATTGGATGGGTGCTACGTTATCAAAACAGACCTGTCGGCGGAGGTAGCGACATTAGAAACAATTCACGAACGGTATAAGGATTTAGCTATGGTGGAGCGAGCCTTTCGCACCTTCAAGAGTGGTCATCTGGAGCTTCGGCCGACCTTTGTGCGAACGGAGGCGAGCACCAGAGGTCATGTATTCGTAGTGATGTTGGCTTACCTTCTGGAGCGTGAATTGGAGAAATATTGGCGCGGTCTGGAGGTGACGGTAGCAGAGGGCATTGATGAGTTGGGTTCGCTGCGAGGGACAGAACTTGTTATCGGTCAAGCCACCTGTCAAAAGATGCCTCACCCGGTGGGCTTAAATAAGCGGCTGCTTGATACTGCCGGCATCAAGTTGCCTGAGATACTAGCCTTGAGAAAAGTGCCTGTAGCCACTCGGAAAAAGCTCGTTTCCGAGCGGCATTAGCTTTAATTTTCGGGGATTACCGAATGAGGAGGATTGAAATCAAAACCTAGAAGATCCGTTATAGCTACCTCTCCCGTTTGATATCATCGGCAGAAAGGGATACATCGGTAGCCATCGTCTTACCTGGATAAGTTGTATGGCTGATAATCAAGTGATATACTTAGCCTACATTCAGTGCGAGGTGCCCCCGCATTGTCCTTAAAGAGACGGAAGTAGCCACCAGGATAAAGCTCATGTTTCGACGTTGTTAGCTTCAATTTCAGGAGCTCTCAGCTACAATAGGAGTTGGGAACCAAATTGGAAGATCCGTTAGAACGAAGCATCAAGCTTCCCAGAAAGGAGGTCA
>QLUN01000225.1 GCA_018725455.1 Chloroflexota bacterium | reverse complement strand
CTGTTATTAACACCAACTTTTTCATAAGGCAACCTCCTGCTTATTACTTATACCTGGATCCGTGAGCACAGATTCAAATGGCTTCAGCTTCAGGGTGAAGGCGATTGGCTTTAGCTTCACGGATTCAAGTTACACTATCCCGGATGTTCCATGGTGACGCAGCACAGATCGTGGTCTCTCTCTATATATAAGACGTCAGGAACAGAGGATTCTGCTCGCCCACTGGCACTCCGGGCCCTTTATCGGGCCCAAGTCTTGCATTGCAACATTCCGACAGCTCTTCCGCTGGAAGATGTAAATTTGCAAGATGCGATCTCTTATAGACCCCTTATCTATCCGTCTCCGCCGGCCAAGCTCTTTCTGAAATCAATCACGTAGAACAGCCCGCGCCAGATCCAGCGCAAATTGGAATCCTCGATATTCGCCGGGAGCGCTTCTAATGGCGGTTTGTTGGCGAACAGGGTGTTCTTCTTCAGGAGCCAACGGCCGAACCGCGTCTTCTCCTTCCCCGGGGCCAGACCTTCATCGCCGATCACGATCTTCGCCCCCGGCTTGGCCACCCGCACTGTCTCGGCAATCGCCTTTGCCTTCTCGCCGAAGGTGTTGATCCCGCCGAAGTGAAGGACGGCGTCGAACGTATCGTTTCCGTAGGGCAGGTACGCCGCGTTGCTCAAGCTGAATTCAGCCTCGATCCGGTTCTTCTGCTCATCGTCCGCTCCGTGATTACCACAAAGGGCAAAGTTCTGCTTAACTCGATCACTCTCCTTTGGCAAAAGCCTTCCGGATCAACCCGGAGTATTCCCCAGGTACCGTCTCTGCCAGGTCCCGCAGCGAGTAGCGCTCAAGGAGCTTCTCTATCGCCAGATAGCCGACGTAGTATCCGGTCCGATGGTAGGGCAGTTCCTCCGTGGGCCTCCAGGTGGTGAAGAACTTGGAACACGTCTCTTGATCCTTACTATCCAACCTCTCCAGGAGTTGCTCGATCAGCCGCCCCTCGTTCCTCCGGCACCAGGCCCATTGCTCAGGGCTATAAAAGAGGTATGTCCTCTCGCCCAGTCCGGGAATGATCCTCTTCGAGGCACAGGTACCCAATCCTTCGTCGAAGACGTTGCGAGCGATCCAAGATATAAATTCCTCCAGATTCTCCATGATTTTGGCGAAAGTTCCTGGATTGGCTCTCTTGCCGAGCGCTATGTGGAGCCCATGGCTCAGCTCATGGGCGATTAGGGCTTCCGCTCGCTCGATCTCATACTCCGCGAGGTGCTCCAGAGCGAGGAAGACCGCCGGCCGGCCCTCAAGGAGAAAGACGAAGCCATCCGCGCCGTAAACCCCGACGAAAGCGATCACATCCATCTCTATCTCGCCCTCGCCAGTGGCAAAGGCGGTCAATGCCCCCTTGACGATCTTGGGGATCAACTCCGCCGTCTTCCCCGCCGCCTTGGCGATCTTTTCACTGTCCTTCCCATATCCTGGCAGGGCTTTGGGCAGATTCTCGCGGCGACCCCAGAAGGGCGCGGAGAAATAGACTCCGAAAACCTCAGGGTTCTTGGATTCATACATCTCCCACCAGAGCTTGAGCTGCTCCTCTTGCTCCTTGCCTTGTGCCGCATCCCAAAACTTGAGGAAATCCCGGGAAAGATCCCTTATCCGGATCATCGAGCAACCTCCTTAGAAGCAAACAACCCCTCCCGCATCAGCCGCGGTGGCAGCGAGCCGCAAGATAAAATGGCATCGTGGACCTCCCTCAACGAGGCGGTCGGGTGCTGTTGCTTGTACTCATCGATGATCTTCACGATCTCCAGCTTCCCGATGAGGTAGCTCATCGGTTGGGTCGGGCTCAGAGTATAGCGGCGGACCTCGGCCTGGGCGTTGCTCCGTTCCAGGCCGACCCGCTCGACCAGAAAGTCGATCCCCTCTTCCACGGTCATCTTCCCGGTGTGGAGCGAGACATCGAGGATGATCCGCGCCGCCCGCCACAGTTGATCGCTCAACCGGCCTAGACGCTGGATCGGTTTATCAATATAACCGAGCTGCTCCATCAGCTCCTCGCAGTAGAATGCCCAGCCTTCGCAGAACAGCGTGGAAACGAAGGCGCCCAATTTGCGCGGAAGTGTCCCCACGGTGTTGGCGTAGGTCAGTTGCAGATGATGACCGGGATAGGCCTC
>QLUN01000224.1 GCA_018725455.1 Chloroflexota bacterium | reverse complement strand
ACTTGGCGAGCGAATCGAAGTCGAGGAGCTTATTCGCTAGCCCAACTTCCGCAGTCAGTCACGGCTTCCCCCTGATTTTGTGAGACTTTGCTTTTTTTTCAGTCCCTATATCCGCCGAAGTCCAAGTCTTAACCGGCTTCATCACCTCAAACGGGATATTGAGAATTTGGTAGATCTCCATATGGCGCGGTTCCGGCTTCGAGCCCTTCCGAATAGCAAGCGTTGAGCCGTTTCTGGTCGGCAGACGAACAGTGATGACCTGATGCGTCGATAGCTCTTCGCGAAGCGTCTCCCATGAGGTGTGAATTCCCGCGTCGAGAAAAGTTTTCTCGACGGCGACCAGAAGATGATAAGCAAGTACGCAGAGAAAAACATGAGTCTGCACTCGACGCTTTAGTTGGTGGAAGATCGGACGCTCTGCCAAGGGACTCTTCATCGAACGAAATGCTGACTCGACGCGCGTGAGGAGAATATAGGTTTTCCAGATCTCCTCTTCGGAGAGATCCTTCCGATCGGTCTTCAAAAGCCATGCGCCGTCGAGTTGCTCGGCGATGGCCTTGCGATCCTTCCTCTCGCTCCAGTGCAAGGATGCCGTCCCGGCATCGAACGCAATCTCGAAATAGCGAGCCACGCGCGGATACCGCTCCTTGATACGGCCGATGGCTTCATGAATCTTCTTCTCGTCCGATAATGTTTTCTTGGTCACGCGTTCCGAAAGCTTCTTCAAGTCCTCAATCAGGCGTGCTTCATGTTTTTCGCGGATGGCGCGGTCTTTCTCTTTGCGCCCTTCACTGCGGCACATGTAATGCGCTTCGTCACCCGAGTCTTTTCGACGGACGTGGACACGCGACTTCTTCTGACAAGGATTCCGCGGCGACTGTTCGCGGAAGATTTCGGTCCAGCCATCCTCCGTCTCGAACTCTTCCAGATGCTCATTTCTCTCGCTCTGACGGGCCGCTACGATGTAGTGATATTCCCGATCCGTGATCGACTTGAGATTTTCGTCGTAGGCCATCCCGCGATCAACCACGACAGTTGCGCCTTTCTTGCGGCCTACGCGCGATTCCAACGCATCGAGTATGTCGTCAACTGTCTTGCGATCCTGACGATTCCCTTCGAAAATCTCGTGCACCTTGGGAAATCCCTCGACCCCGAGCACCAGCCCCATCACGATCTGTTTGCAGTCCGGTCGTTTGTCCCGCGAGTATCCGCGCGCCGCCTGAGGATTTGCCGCGCATTGCCCTTCGAAGTAGAACGATGTGAGATCGTACAAATAGATGTTCTCTTCAAGATCAAAGAGCGTTTGCTCCTGGTCGTTAAGCCCTTTCTCGATCTGAACTCGCCGGGGATGGAGGCGATCAAGATTTCGATAAAGCGCGTCATCGGCCAAGGTGTCAAAACTTTCTCCCAGAATGTCGGCCAGCGCAACGCGGCGCATCCAGTCCGGCATAGCGTGTTCCGAACAAGGGAACACCAGCCGGTTAAGCGTCATCGCTTCCGTGAGCATTCTGGCGCGCTCCGAGAGCCCCGCTTGCGACAAAATCTCAGACAGACCCAGCCGCTTCCACATCTGATGCCCCACATAAACGGGTCCCGCTTCGCGGACGTCATCGAGTTCGATCTGATCCGTGTGGATTTCAACCAGGTCGGAGATTTTCCCGGCCGGAGTACGTTGCGGACGCGGTTGCCGAACACGTTCGACGACGGCATCGAGTTGTTCATCCGGAATCAGTTCGGGTTGACCTCGGAGCGCATGATCGATCCGATGGGCGATCCCCAACCACTCGGCCGGAGCGGCGGGCGCCAGACTCCCCAAGGAGCAGACGATCTTGTGGCGCGGACCTCTGGGAGTAATTACGGATTCCACAAGGAGATGATTGAGGTAGGTTTTTGCTCCAACCCGCTTTGTAGTGCGTTTGATGAACATGAGCTATATCGTGCCTAGTGTAGCATATCCTATAAGTATAGTCAAGGTCATAATGGCGTATATTACGAATAATACTGGTTATGATGCCGTCGAGAATCCAGCATTGATTCGTGCCTATATTCGCGTTTCGACAAACCTGAATTGAAAATACGAAAGTTCGGGATGAAAAAGTCGGGAAATGTCAAAAAGACCGCGGAAGTTGGGCTAACCGGAATCAAGCAAGTTGCCGTTTTCGGGCGGTTT
>QLUN01000223.1 GCA_018725455.1 Chloroflexota bacterium | reverse complement strand
CGTAGCCCTCGGCTTAGGTCCCGACTTACCCTGAGCGGACGATCCTTCCTCAGGAACCCTTGGGTTTTCGGCGGTCAGGATTCTCACCTGACTATTCGCTACTCATACCGGCATTCTCACTTCCTAGCAGTCCACACGTCCTTACGGTCATGCTTCTATCCACTAGGAACGCTCCCCTACCTCTGAGAGGTGAGATGTGAGAAATCAGATGTGAGAACTTACTTCCACACCTGGATCAGGCTATATATCTGCTTCCCCAGTTCGTTATACTGGTTCACCATCTCTACATCTGTCCAGTACCCCAAATCAATCGCAAGTTGTACTAACACTTGCATCTCATTGCTTGACCCTAGTGCATTGCGTAAAAAGTGCTTAAACTCTGCTTGGGAGTTCTTCCGTCCATACCCTTCGGCGATGTTCGCTGGGATAGAGACTGCTGCCCTTCTTAACTGTGCTCCTAGTTCATACTTTTCGGGGGCGGGTAGTGTTCTAGCCATCTTGTGCACCTCTAGGGCCAACTGATACCCTCTCTGGTACACTCTTAGATCGTGGAATGAGCGAATCTCACTCTCTCCCACTTCTAACTTCTCACCTCTCACCTCTCAAACCATAGCTTCGGTGACGAGCTTGAGCCCCGTTAGATTATCGGCGCGGAGCCACTTGACCAGTGAGCTATTACGCACTCTTTAAATGAGTGGCTGCTTCTAAGCCAACATCCTGGTTGTCTAGGCAACTCTACATCCTTTACCACTTAGCTCGTACTTTGGGACCTTAGCTGATGATCTGGGCTCTTTCCCTCTTGACCACGGATCTTAGCACTCGTGGTCTGACTCCTGCAAAACAAATCACGGGCATTCGGAGTTTGACAAGGTTCGGTAACCTAAACGGCCCCTAGCCAAATCAGTGCTCTACCTCCCGGATTCTTGCTGCAAGGCTAGCCCTAAAGCTATTTCGGGGAGAACCAGCTATCTCCGAGTTCGATTGGAATTTCTCCGCCACCCACGCCTCATCCCCTGGCTTTTCAACGCCAGTGAGTTCGGGCCTCCACGAGGTCTTACCCTCGCTTCACCCTGGACATGGGTAGATCACACGGTTTCGGGTCTACCTCAAGTAACTTAACGCCCTTTTCAGACTCGCTTTCGCTTCGGCTCCGTGTCGTCCACTTAACCTTGCTACTTAAGGTAACTCGCCGGTTCATTCTTCAATAGGCACGCTCTCATCCCATGCTCAACGAAGTTGACCATATAGGACTCGAACTGCTTGTAGGCATACGGTTTCAGGTACTATTTCACTCCCCTCCCGGGGTGCTTTTCACCTTTCCCTCACGGTACTGCTTCACTATCGGTCGCTAGAGAGTATTTAGCCTTAGGAGGTGGTCCTCCCTGATTCAAACGGGGTTTCACGTGCCCCGCCCTACTTGGGTGGTTCTTGGGAGCCGATGAGCTTTCACTTACGGGGCTATTACCCTCTACGGCGGGTCTTTCCAGACCTCTTCAATTAACTCACTGGTTTCTTACTCCCTGGGAACACTGACATGTCCCCTAAGAACTCCCGCTACCCCCCTGCAACAACGCTGTCAGGCTATGCGTTGCAAAGGTTTGGGCTCTTCCCGTTTCGCTCGCCACTACTCAGGGAATTAAATGATTTTTTCTTTTCCTCGGGTTACTTAGATGTTTCAGTTCACCCGGTTGTCTTCCGCATGCCTATGTATTCAGCATGGGATACATGGAGTTCGCTCCATGTGGGTTCCCCCATTCGGATATCCACGGATCAAAGCCTGCTTACGACTCCCCGTGGCTTTTCGCAGTTAGCTGCGTCCTTCTTCGACTTCTAGCGCCAAGGCATCCACCGTACGCCCTTATTAGCTTGACTATTTTGTCGTGTGGCACATTGCACTTGGCACATGGCACATGGGATCACTCCGATGCGCTATGCGCTACGTACTATGCGCACAATTTCATCTGTGCAAGTAAGGTTACCTTTGGTTTTGAAAAACCATCAGTAATTACATTACACGTTGTCTTCTCCACTGTTCAGTTTTCAAGGTGCAGGGTAAACTGGCTTTCCGCTTTCCGCTCCTAAGAAGAACGGACAGCGACTTTGCACTTAGCACTCCGTATTTCTACTATGCGCCATGTGCTATGTGCCATGTGCCATCTTCAATGTGCCATGTGCCAT
>QLUN01000222.1 GCA_018725455.1 Chloroflexota bacterium | reverse complement strand
TTGTCCCCCGCCCGTGTTTGCCGAGGATAAACCTCGGCGCTACGTAACGGAGCTATTTCCGAAGCAAAACATATTATACGAGGAGGTGATAGTAAGCAAGAAAACAGGATTGAATAAGAAAGCTGGACAACTTATACCGGAAAGGAGGAGAACAAAGAAAATGAAACGAATCGTAGTTATTGGTGCACTAGTTCTGGCCCTACTGGCAACTACTGCGGTGGGTTGCCCTCAGCCCCAAAAGATTGCCGAGTTTGAAGTTACCGATTTGACCCCGGCGGAGATTTCCGTCGCGCCAGGGGAATCCGTCGCTGTAGAGGTAACGGTGAAGAATGTCGGGGAAGCCAGAGGTTCTTACGAGGTGGAACTTAAGGTAAATGACGAAGTTTATGCCTCCGAAACCGTTACCCTGGAGCCAAACGAGAGTACCACGGCAACCTTCACCGTTTCCATGGAAAAAGAAGGAATCCACGAAATAAGTGCCGATGGAAAGAAGGCCACGATAACGGTGGCGGCGATAGCCATCGGCCCCGAAGAGCTCCTGGGCAAGGTGGCGGCATTTATGGAGCTTCTGCACCAGGGGGAATTTGAGGCGGCGGTGGAATTCTTCGATGAAACGATGAAGGCGGTGGCGCCAGCACCGAAACTAGAGATCGTCTGGGACGGCCTGACAGCCCAGCTCGGTCCCTTCAAGTTTCTGGGAGAGAGTAGAGTGTTTGAAGAGGCAGGATTTCAAATTGTCCTGCAAAGAGCCGTCTTTGAGCGGGGTGAACTGAACATCAGAGTTGCATTTGATCAGAAGGGGCGGATCTCTGGGCTTTTCTTCCAGCCACCTGCCCCTATCGCCGAAGGCTGGAGCCCGCCGGACTATGTGGACGAGGCGGCTTTTGTGGAGGTGGAGGTAGTATTTGGGATCGAGGGATGGGAGCTTCCGGGGACGCTCAGCCTTCCCGAAGGAGAAGGTCCCTTCCCGGCGGTGGTTCTGGTACATGGTTCGGGGCCACATGATAGAGATCATACCATTTTTGGCGTCAACAAGCCTTTCCGAGACCTTGCCTGGGGTCTTGCTACCAGGGGTATCGCCGTGCTCCGCTACGAAAAACGAACCAAATATCACGCCGAAAAAGCCTTTGGTATCATTGAGGAGTTCACCGTTCAGGAAGAGACGATAGATGATGCTCTGGCAGCGGTAGCATTCCTTCGCCAAGCGGAAGAAGTCGCCCCAAAGGGTATCTTCATCCTTGGACTCAGCCTGGGAGGAATGCTTGCCCCACGGATAGCTGCTCAAGACAAAGACCTTGGAGGGCTGATCCTTCTTGCCGCCAATACAAGGAGCCTACCAGACATGATCCTGGAACAGACCGAGTATCTCATTTATCTGGATGGGAAGATAGATGAATTTGAAACAAGGCATTTGGAATGGATAAAGGAACAGGTGAGGAAAATAAGAGAACTGGATATAAGTGAGGGCGAGATCGTCCTTGGGGCATCAAAGGCTTACTGGCAAGACCTCATGGCCTACGATCAGGTGGAGACGGCAAAGAAGCTCAACATCCCCATTCTCATCCTTCAGGGAGGACGGGACTTTCAGGTTACCGTGGAGGACTTCGAAGGATGGCAACAGGGCCTTGCCGGTCTGGAAAATGTAGAGTTCAAACTCTATTCTGACCTCAACCATCTTTTCATAACCGGGAGAGATAAGCCCACTCCTGAAGAATACGTGATCCCCGGCAACGTGGCCGAGGCCGTGGTAAGGGAGGTCGCCCATTGGATCAAGCGCCACTCAGGATAAGGCGAGGGGTCAAGTCCTGGGATCTGAGGAGTCAGGTCTTGACTCCTGACACCAAGGCCCCAACAGGGCAGACGGCGGCGCATTCCCCGCAGGAATCGCACTTCGATTCTCCCAGTGGCCTTTGGTCAAAGGTGCTTACCTGTGTTTGAAAGCCGCGGAAAGCAAAATTCAGAGGTCCGCCAACCTTGTGTTCGCATATCCAGACACACTTGCCGCACAGCACGCATTTATCGGGATCATAGGTAATCAGGGGATGGCTTGAATCTACTGGCTTCAGTTCGCCAAGCGTCTTTCGAAGCCGTTGGGGCTTCAACTTGAGCTTCAGGTGAACGGCTACTTTTGCAGCTCGCAGTTTCTGTTCCTGGCACATGCTTTGCAGTCAACGTGATG
>QLUN01000221.1 GCA_018725455.1 Chloroflexota bacterium | reverse complement strand
TTCTTCTCGTGCACCGAGTCAAGGGACACTTGTTTCAGCGGGAAGGCAATTTCTATGAGGCGTGGGGAGTCGTCATTCACTCGGGCCTCCTTGGGCATCCCACTTGTTCACTATTTTCGCCAGGTGGACAAAAAGGCGCTCGAAGTTCTCAACCACCTCGCTAGGTAGGTCTGCAACCTGCTTGTTTCTTAGGTCATCCCGAATGAGCTTAGCAGGCCGACCTTTGTTGAACTTCTCAATATCTTGGGCCTGTAGGGAAGCCTCCACGCGCTTGATGAGTTGAGGCTCTTTGCGCGATTCCACATTAACCTTTTGAGGGCCAAGTTCCTTCTGGTATGCCCTTTCCACAAACGGGAGGTAGTATTCCTCCGTAAGTAGGTCCTCGATGGTTGCCTCTGATCGAGGCTCCTTGAACAAATCACCCACCCGCACGATATCGATCCGCGTACTTCGATACTTCGCCAACCATTTCTTGACTAAGGCCTCGGCAGCATTTTCGCCTGCCCTGTCGCTATCAAACAACACAGCGACATTGAGATCCTGCCCGTACATGAACGTGGCCATACCTACTGCCTCCGAGGCACTGCCTGCTGCGGTGATCTGAACCCGATCATCCAGGCCATGTTTGCCTCCTCGCTTCATCACTTCACTCAGACCGATAACAAACCAGTAGTCTTCCGGTCCCTCCACCACAAGATTATACCTCGCGACCAACAGGCTCTGACTTGCTGACATGCCCAGCTTTGCCAGAAGGGAGAATCGCGCTTCCTCGTCCCCGCTGAATATGTTGTCACTCACGACAGTGCCACTCTCCACGCCCTTGACCACTACCCGTATTCGCTCAGGTTTGACGAGATCGATCATAAACGGCAGATGTGTGGTGTAGACGAGTTGGTTCTCTACACAGTAGGCTTCGAGTCTCTCGAGTAAGTCCATTTGAGCTTTGGGGTGTAGATGCAGCCCAGGGTCGTCCAACAGAATGACAGCACCCTTCAGTTCACCCCGAGTTTCATAGGCGAAGTGTAGGTCAAACGAGAAGAACCATTGGAAGCCCTTGGACTCCTCCTCCAGGGGTACTAAGGCGGCCTGGCCAGGAGTACGCACGAAGGTCATGAAGTGGTGCTGATCTGCATGAAAATAGACATCATATTGCTCCTGGGACCAACGCCCCGCCATTTCGTTAGTCAGCGTGACAGAGGCGTCGTTCAAATCCAGAGCGCGTTGCTCTCGGTCCTCTGTTGCGGCCTTTGCGATCTGGTCATCTAGGTCCAACCCCGCCATCTTCATTAGAATCAGAACTGTTTTGTCCTCCTCTAACATCTGATTCCTGTTTTGCCGCTCCTTGAGATGGTTCAGGAAGGTAGAGCCGCGATACCGGCGGTAGTCGTCCATATACACAAAGACGGGCAACCACTTTGTAATCTGGTCTTGTAACATGGTTTGTATTGAGCTATTCGGACAGGTCTGAGCCAATGTGCCAGCGGTCTGGGTAATCTGTTGCAGCACACCTTGGTCTTTTGCCGCGGCTGGCTCTTCACTTGACACCGTAGAGGCTAGTTGTTGTTCCGCTGACTGAAGCCGCCCATTCAATCCTGCGAAGTCGTGCCCACTCGCTAATCGTTCTAGTTCCTGAACGTACCTCTGAACGCCAGCTCTGAATGTTTCGGAACACCCAGCGTCAACTAAGCGGGCCATCTCGCGCACCTTCGCTGCCAGTTCTTGAGCCTTGGTGTTATCAGGGTTAAAGGTGTCGAGAAAAGTGAAGGCCCTTGTCCCACTGTAGGCACGCGAAATCTCAACGGATCCAGGCACTTGAGTTCCCGCGAGGTTAAATAGGGTTTCAGTCTCCTCTTCACTGAATTTGAAGCGAACCATCACCGCCGGGGCCGTTGCGTCACGGTTCCTCCTTTTGCCTCGTGGCCACTCGCGATCCATGTTGTAAGGATCGTCTTGAAAAGGGTTGAACTTGTGTAACGCCCGGAGGAGTGCCGTCTTACCAGACTGGTTTTTGCCGACCAACACAGTGAGACGGTCCACGTCAATCCACCCGGAGTCGTTCACACAGCGGTAGTTGAGAACCCTAAAGGCTGTGAGTTTCATTTCCTTCTTCTCCTTTCAGCAAACTGTACTTCGTAAGACCAGCGCTAGTATGCGACGCGCGCCCTAAGACGGTGATTCCGC
>QLUN01000220.1 GCA_018725455.1 Chloroflexota bacterium | reverse complement strand
CGGCGTGGTGGCCAAGGGAAAGATTCTGCATACTGGACTCACCCAGGCGCGTGCAATTATCCGCAACCTTGTCCTCGCGAAGGCGGGGATCAGCCTAATCCCCTTCAGTCTAACTTACCCCTGGGCCTGCGGCCGGGGGGCAGGCCTGAGCAGTTACCTTAATACTTTATTATAGCACATCAACATGCTCAGGCCACACCTTTCTTGACTAAACTGACATCTCTGGTTTATACTAGGAGCGATCGGCGCTCGATTGAGCTATTTGTAGCCGAAGGCTGAAGAAGGCTAAAGGCTGTTAGGCTGAAGGCCCCAACCCCTCCCCTTCAGCCTATCTCCCTTCAGCCTATCTACAATATGGAGGGAAGAAATGGCTCGTGTTAGACTAATAGAGAGGGATCACGCCCCACCGGAGGTTGAAGAGCTATTCCAGAGAATCGAGGCGAACGGGGCAAAGATTATAAACCTGTACCGAGCGATAGCCCTCACTCCCCCGATGATCTCCAGCTTCTTGAAGCTGGGGAACTGCCTTCTCAACAAGGCGGAGCTATCACCCAAGCTGCGTGAGCTGGCCATCCTGCGAATAGCCAAACTCTGCGGGAGCGAGTATGAGTGGACCCAGCATGTCCCCATCGCGCGGGAAGTCGGGGTAAGCCAGCAACAAATCGATGATGTCCATCAATGGGAGGATTCGGTCTATTTCAACGACGAAGAGCGTGCCGTACTGCAATACACCGACGAGGTGACCCGCAGTGTCAAGGCAGCAGACGAAACATTCGAGGCGCTACGAAAGCATCTCAGCGAACGCAGCATTGTTGAGTTGACCATGTCCATCGGCTACTGGGGCATGATAGCGCGGGTGCTGGTGCCCCTGGAGATCGAGATAGAGGAGCAATCGGTGGGGTCAGCCAGAGACCTGCTTGGCAAGGGGTCAGGTCCGGGCTTTTGACTTTCTCCCCTTGACCTGTTGGCGCTGCAGGGTCTTACTGATGGTTGAGTAGTGCAAGTTCTCCACTCCCATTCCATCACATTTTAGAAGTTGTAGGCTGGAATTTCGTCTAACGTTCCCGGTCTTCCCGAAGCTTGCCGTGTCGTCGCTATCAGGGCAGCTTTCGATAAATGCGGGGGGAGTCTATTCTAATTGAAGAATGAGCCTGAATGATAGTAGCAGCAGTAATAATCCTTTCTTTCTTTTTTGCTACTTTTTTCGTAACTACTCAGGCCTGCCCCCCGGCCGCAGGCCCAGGGGTGGATAGGCTGAAGACTGAAGGCTTTTAGGGTCTAGAATCTGAACTTTCTCCCCCTTCCTTCAGCCTAATCCCCTTCAGTCTAACTTACCTGAGCAGTTACCTTTTTTCTTTCTTTGTGGAGAGTGTGGACAAGTGGATAACTCCAAAGAAAGCAGCTTCAGGCAGCTCGGTTAACAAATCCCCGATCGGAGTCGAGGACAAGTCTGGTGATTTGTTGAAAAAGATTGGCACAGGCTTTTCCCATCCTTTCCCCGCCTTCGCGGGGACAGGTCTGCAAATTGATTATCGCTCATCTGATCCCCGCCTTCGCGGGGACAAGTTAGCGATCGTCTCCAGTGTATCAAAGGTTACACCGGGGCGCAAGCAGTTCTCTGCTTGGGGCAATGATTTCAGTTCCCCGCCTTCGCGGGGACAAGCTTTCATAGGGTGTCATCACCTCCTCATAGGGATAAGTTTTCTTGATCTTGCCTTTACGGTCAATAACAGACACCGGGCCTGCCCCGTACTTGATACGGGGAAGAAACAAGGCCGGTGGAAATTGACGTAGGGATTCAGAAAGGCTTTGTGATACCCGTTGAGCAATTCGGCACACGCTTGCGGAATATAAGCATACCCCAACTGTTTGCGCAGCACAGCGCCATTCTTGGTCTCCACCAGGCCATTATCGTTGGTGTGTCTGGGCCTGGATTTGGTGAAATGGATCAGGGGTTTGTCCAACAGCCTGGCTACAATTCCCTGCCTTCGCGAGGACAAGCTTGTTGATGAATTCGGAGCCATTGTCGGAATGAAAGCCCTTTCCCCGCCTTCGCGGGGACAAGGATAACGAAAGGGAATTGGGCTAACATGATGGGCGTATGTAAAACTTGGGGGAGTATGAGACACGACACCGAAAATGAGGTATACTTTCTGGGTGACAAACCAGTTTCCAGAAAGGAGTTTCTCTTTCGATGTCGT
>QLUN01000022.1 GCA_018725455.1 Chloroflexota bacterium | reverse complement strand
GGATACCGCCGTGTACCTTCAGCATCTTAGTCTAACCAATTTCCGTAATTACGTTCGATTGGAGCTCGATCTCCCACTACACGTCTCGGTGTTCCAGGGGGGCAATGCTCAGGGGAAAAGCAATCTACTGGAGTCTATTTGTTTTCTGGCGACCACCCGCTTTTCTCGAACCGAGAGGGATCTCATCAACTGGGAGGCTGCCGGTGAGAAACTGCCTTTCGCCCGCCTTTCGGCCAGCATCCAGAAAGCTGAACGGAAGGCTCAACTGGAGATCATCCTGCGACCTCGCTCTGCACTCGAAGGCAGTCTTGTCCCTATCCAGAAGTACATCCGCGTGAACGGCGTGGCACGCCGTGCGGTTGATCTCATTGGTCAGCTCAACACAGTAATGTTCAGCCCGCGGGACATTGACCTCATTGGCGGTGAGCCGGCAATACGTCGAAGGTATCTTGATATCACCAACTCGCAGGTCGACCCCCAGTATCTGAGGGCATTACAGCGCTACAACAAGGTCCTCTCACAAAGGAACCACCTTCTACGCCAGATAGCCGCCCGTCAGTCCAGACCCGACGAGCTGCTCTTCTGGGATCAGGAACTGGTGAAGGCAGGCGCTTACATCGTCCTCCAGCGACAGCGGACTATTGCCGAGCTGAACGATCTGGCCAACCCGATGCATGATCAACTCAGCGGTGGCCAGGAGAAACTGACTCTACAGTATCGGCCAAGTATCGAATTAGAGTCAAGAGTCGAGAGTCGAGAGTCGGGGGGAGGGGAGCTCCAGAGCGAAGCGTCTCCAGACTCCAGATTCCAGACTCCAGATTCCAGACTAATGAGAGGCCTTCCTGAAATGGAGCAAGCCTTCAACAGGGTGCTCGGCGCCGCCCGCCAGCGGGAGTTGGCGCGCGGCCTGTCTCTGATAGGACCGCATCGGGATGACCTCGGGTTTCTGGTCAACGAAATAGATATGGGAACCTACGGCTCTCGCGGACAGCAGCGAACCATTGCCCTATCACTCAAGCTCTCCGAAGCCAGGTTTATGCTGATTCGAACGGGCGAGTCGCCGGTCTTGCTCCTGGATGATGTCCTTTCGGAACTCGACCCGGAGAGACGTCAGCATCTACTGGAGGCCATCTCCAACTATCGGCAGGTGCTGATTACCACCACCGATCTCGACCGCTTCCCGTCCGAGTTTCTGGCCCGAGCAGAGAAATTCAGGGTAGCGGATGGCAGGGTAGAACCGGCGTAGCGCCGGGGTTCATCCCCGGCCGACTCTGGTCATCAGCGGCAATCTTGAAACGAACAGCGATGCCAGGAATGTTACTCCGCTCACCAGTATGATCGCAGCCCCTGACGCCAGATCGAGTTCGTATGAAAGCCAGAGGCCGCCGGAGGTAAAGAGGCTTCCGAAGAGAATCGCAAGAAGCATCATCTTCTTGAGGTCGTGGGTGAACCGCCTCGCCGTTGCGGCCGGGATAGTGAGCAGGGCGATGACCAGGATAGTTCCCACCACCCGTATCAGCACCACCACTGTGAAGGCGATCAGGCATAAGAGAAGAAAATAGAGCCACTCGACGGGAACGCCAACCACTGTGGCGAATTCCTCATCGAAGGAGAGGGACAGGAACTCCTTATAAAGCAGGACTACCACAAAAACGATGATGGCAGCCAGGATCAGCATCATGATTATGTCGGCGGTAGTTACGATGAGGATGTTCCCGAAGAGGTAGCTCATGAGGTCGGGGGGGAATCCTGGTGTTAATCCGATGAAGATTATCCCCATCGCCATTCCTATGGCCCACAGGATTCCGATGCTGGTATCTTCAGGGATCTTGGCTCTCCTGGTTACTACCCCCATGACCAGAGCAGCGGTGATGGTGAAAAAAAATGCCCCTACGATTGGGGATATTCCCAGAAAGTAGCCCAATCCGATACCCCCAAATGAGGCATGGGAGACACCGCCACTGATGAAGACCATCCGCTTGACTACCACGTAGCAGCCGATAATGCCGCAGGCAACCGCCGCCAGCAGTCCAGCGGTCAGGGCATTTCGCATGAATTCGTATTGAAGCGCTTCTATCATGGGTTAGTGCTCCTTCAGTATCCGATGGGGAACACCGTGGGCTATCATCTCCACCGGGCACCGGTAGGCTGCCTCCAGCTCCTCGGCGGCTAGCTCCTTTGAGCTATGGTAGTAAAGCTCCCGGTTGAGGCAGGCGATCTTATCCACGTAAATGGAGATGGTGCTGATGTCGTGCGAGACCAGAACGATGGCCATCCTTTGCCTCAACCTTTCCAGGAGCTCGTAAAAATCGGTTTTCATGGGGGTATCGACGCTTGCTGTGGGCTCATCAAGGAGGAGGAGCTCCGGATCGGTGACCAGTGCCCTGGCGATGAAGGCTCGCTGCCGCTGTCCACCGGAGAGTTTCCCTATTTGCTGACCCTTGTAATCCAGAATCTCCATCGCTTCCAGGGCGCGCAGAGTCGCCTCGCGGTCTTGTTTACTGTATTTTCGGAAGAGGCCGGTTTTCCCCAGTCGACCCATCATCACCACATCCCAGACGCTCGCCGGGAAGTCCCGATCGAACAGGCTATATTGCGAGACATAGCCGATATATTTACGCCCCTTCTCCGGGGTATCTCCGAAGACGCTGACCCTTCCTCGGCCTGGCTTTACCAGGCCGAGGATAATCTTGAGCAGGGTAGTCTTCCCCCCTCCGTTTGGCCCTATTATGCCCAGGAAATCATCCTGATATATGGACAGGTTTATCCCCTCCAACACCGGTACACCATCATAATGGGCCGATACATCTTCTAAACAGACAACTTCCTTGCTGGTCATACATGCTCCGTGTCTCAGCGCAGGGGTTCGATTCATCGAACCAGCGAGTCTCCAGACCTGAAACTATCTGGTTTACTCTGAAAACAGCCTTCAGCGGTCAGCCGTCAGCTTTCAGCCCCCCACCCTGCTGTCGGCTGTAGACTCGTTCGTTTTCATGATTTGCGGGTGGGCAGCCGCCTATGAGGGTTTACTCCATCTCACGGGCAAGTAAATCCGCTACATTGCGCATGCTGGGAATAAAGTATCGAGGGAGCTCGTCTATAGATGCTGTCTGTGCGTTGATCGATCTGGCGATCGTCTCCGCGTGCCGTACCGGATGTTGCGGCGACACAAAGACATACGACAGGTTATGTTTTACCGCCAGGTCAATGGCTTCCATGATAACCTTAGGCGTCGGTTCTTTCCCCTCGTGCTCGATTGCCAGTTGCCTCAGGTTGTAGTCACGGGCAAAGTATCCAAGTGACGGATGGTAGATCAAGAAATACCGGTTCAAGAAACCATCGAGCCGTTCACGGATGTATTGGTCCAGTGCATCCAGTTCCTGCAGATACCTCTCGGTGTTTGTGGTATAGTAATCGGCATGTTCCGGGTCGATCTCAATGAGGCCATCACGGATGTTCTGAACCATTATCCTGGCGTTCGGCAGGGAGAGCCATATGTGGGGGTCCATGCCGCCATGGTGGTGGTGTTCTCGCTCATGTTCCTCACCCTCGTGATCATTCTCTTCATGGGGACAATGCGCCACCATCTCCATTAGCTCGATACCATGGGAGGAATCAACAATCAGCATGTCCCTGTTTTGTTCTATGATTCTATCCATCCAGGCCCGCTCGAACCCCAACCCCGAGCCGACCTTGACAAAGAGCTTTGCCCCGCTCACCGCCCGCATCTGGCCTGGTGTCGGCGCGAAGGTATGAGGGCTGGCTCCCGGCGGCACCATAACGGTGACATCTACCCTTTCTCCCCCGATATTCCCCACGAAATCGGCCAGTGGCAGTATGCTGACAACCACCCCTATTTTCGCCTCTGCCGGCGTTTCCGCGGGAGCGGGACATGCTGCGACCAGCGGTAACACCATCACCAACACCGCCACACTCACTATCTTCTTAAGCATCTTCTACCTCCTTAGCTTCTTTTTGTTGCTACGATTCGGCCCTACACTTGTTTATCCTGCTCCTTTCTATCACCTCCTCCTTGCATCAGTATGCTGAAATCAATTGCCATATCGACAACATCTTGTCGATGTCGCGGAGATAACCCCTCTCGGTCGTCTCAAAAGCCTGCTCATATTGTGGCGACTGAGGCGAACCTATCTTATGCTCTCGTCTGGCAATCCCGACAATGCCCCAGAAACTGGAGCAGATGCCCCTCGATCTTAAACCCGGTCTCCCGAGAGATCCTTTGTTGCAATACTTCCAGGTCACAGCGGGTGAAATCGGCGACCGTCCCACACTGGGCGCATACCAGGTGATGGTGGTGGACTGATGGCGCGAGGGTGTAACTGCGTGACTTGCCTCCCCGGTGCACCCGACAGATGAGCCCCAGCTCATAGAGCATTTCCAGGGTTCGATAAACGGTAACCAGACCGATGGCAGGGTGGGTCCGGCGCACCCTCTCATACAGAGCGGCGGGGGAAAGGTGCTGGCGGCTATTGACCACCACATCAATCACCGCCCGCCTTTGGGCAGTCAGCTTATAGCCTTTCTGCGTAAGCACCGAAGCGATCTTCCTTGCAGAGGGTCTCATATCGTCCCTATCTAACTGAAAAGGGTTTTCACTTACTATCATATCACAAAACCAACTGAGTAGTCAATAGGAATCCCGGTGGTGTAGCCGAAAGCTCGGGAGGGATGGTCGCGCCTTTGAAAGTAGCGCTCTCGTAGAGCATCCATGTGTGTGCCACTTTCGGCTTGCCTATCGGTGCCAGGGTGACATATATAGTTCTTTGCAAAAAGAATTAAAACAAGACTTCTCTCCCTTGAAGGGAGAGGTTAGGTGAGGGTGAAATTACTAGAGGTTTCCCCCTCCCTCTAACTCCCTCCCGCCAGGGGGAGGGAGCACTACAAACTCAGATAATGCATAAAACATTGTAGTGCGAGGCTTTAGCCTCGCCGAGGCGACCCTAAAGGGTCGCACTACAGTAATCGTAGGGTGGAGAGAATTATAATGATTTCTGCAATTGACTATAACTCGACCTGTTTGTGCTTTGCCCTGGATTTTGCCGAGCAGCAGAGAAGTGGATTCGGCTATTCCTATTCGGTTTACCAGGGAGAGTACAGCCGAAATCTCCTCTTTACGCATGGGCGCACGATGGATCAGGTGTTCCAGAGTGTCATTGACCGAACACGGGCCCCGCTTGATATAAAAACAGTCAAAACCATCTTTGGATATAAGCATCGTCCCTTCAAGAGAAACCGAAACGGTAAAGGAGGGCCTCGCTTTGAGGTAGCGGTCGAGAGACCTGTCTATGATCTGACTGTTTTCAAGGTGCATTTTGGGAACATGACAGTCAAGATTTATAGCAAAGGCGAACGCGTGCTGAGAATCGAGGTCATTGTGCACAACACCAGGGACTTGCCATGCGGGAGAGATATCAGCAAATTCCCCCAGATTATAGAATCGCTCAAGGCAATACTGGAGCGATTCCTCGGTGTTCTGCGCAGCGTGGACGTTTCCTTTATCGATGCTGGGAAGATGGAAACATGGCCACTCCCTTCTAAGGTCGGTGCCGGTCGCATCGCCGGTATAGACATTAACCAGCCCCGAATGCGGGCGGTGATGGAAGCTGTTATCGCACTTTCGCCGAACCCACGAGGATTCACCGCATCGGATCTTGCCGTAAAGGTAAGGGAAATTATGGGCAACAGAAATATTCCATATCAATCGCGCCAGGCTTCCTATGACCTGAAGAAACTTCGCGGAAAGGAATTGGTTTACCGTGTGGGACACTCGCGCCGCTACGAGGCCAGCCTTGATGGTTTGCAGACGATCACCGCCTTTATTGTTCTACGAGAAAAGGTGTTGATTCCTCTGCTGGCATGCGCCGGAAGGCGCAAACCTGGCACAAAACCACGAAATCGGTCTCAGATAGACGTTCATTACGACAACATCCAAATTGAAATGCAGAAGATTTTTCAAGTCATCAATATCGCTGCCTAATCACATCGACAACATTTTGTCGATGTTGCGCCGATAAGCGCCTAAAGAGTCTTGACATTTTTGGCAGAATGCGCGGTCTTGACAGCAATGATCGAGTATGCTAAACTTCATTATCCCTTCCCCTTGGAGGGGATAAACACAGAAGTGGGGGAGAAGGATCGATGCATGAACGGGCCCGTCAGGAAGTAGTGGAGAGATTGAGTAAAGTCGAGGGGCACGTATGAGCCATCGAACGCATTCCGCAAAGATGAAACACCGGACGGACTTGACAGCAATGATCGAGTATGCTAAACTTCATTATCCCTTCCCCTTGGAGGGGATAAACACAGAAGTGGGGGAGAAGGATCGATGCATGAACGGGCCCGTCAGGAAGTAGTGGAGAGATTGAGTAAAGTCGAGGGGCACGTATGAGCCATCGAACGCATTCCGCAAAGATGAAACACCGGACGGACTTGACAGCAATGATCGAGTATGCTAAACTTCATTATCCCTTCCCCTTGGAGGGGATAAACACAGAAGTAGGGGAGAAGGAACGATGCATGAACGGACCCGTCAGGAAGTAGCGGACAGACTGAGCAAGATCGAGGGGCACGCACGAGCCATTGGACGCATGGTGGAGGGAGATCGAGACTGTCCGGAGGTGCTCTTGCAGATCTCGGCCGTCCGCGCCGCCCTCAACCAGGTGGGAAGGATTATCCTCGAAGACCACCTCGACACCTGTATCGTGGCGGCGATCGAAGAGGGCTCGGGAGAAAAGGCCATTACCAAACTGAAAGAATCCCTGGCGCGGTTTCTCCATTGAGGGGATGCTAAGCAACATGATTATATGAGGAGGAACAGATGAAAGAACCAACAGACCGAAGCTGCGAAATTTGCCATCCAGGCCATGATAGATCGAAGGCAAAGGGGCTAAGCCTTAAATACAGGGAATTGCTGCTGCCCGTTGTGGTGGGGTTGCTCATAGTCCTGGGGGCAACAGGTCTGGTGCGCGAGGTCTTCGGCCTCTATATTTTCTTGCTGGCAGCCTTGGTGGGGGGAGTCCCGATCGTTTTTGAGGCGGTAAAAGGGCTGCTGCGCAAGAACATGAACGTCGGTGTGCTGATCAGCGTCGCCCTCATCGCCTCGATCCTCATAGGAGAATATTTTGCTGGAGCTCTTGTGGTCTTCATCATGCACATCGGTGAGTTATTGGAAAACATTACTGTAGCTAAGACAGGTAACGCCATCCGTAAATTGATGGATCTGAAACCGAAGACGGCCAGAGTACGCCGCGCTGACGGGGAGGTAGTGGTGCCGATCGAAGAGGTTAAGCTCGGAGATAGGGTGCTGGTCAAATCGGGTGAGCGCATTCCAGTTGACGGGGTGGTAGCTTCGGGCCAGGCTGCGGTCAACCAAGCCTCTCTTACCGGAGAATCTATTCCGGTAGAGGTGAGCGTGGGGAATGAAGTATTCGAGGGGACGCTCAACGAATTGGGTGTTTTAGAGATCGCCACGACTAAGATTGGCCGGGAGACCACGCTGGCGCACATAATTAAGCTGGTAGAGGAGGCGCAGGCGGACAAAGCCCCGGCGCAGCGGGTCGCCGATAGGTTCGCCAAATACTTTACCCCGATCATTCTGGTGATTGCTCTTGCCGTTTACTTCGCTACTGATGACGTAGTCAAGGCAATCACCGTATTGATTGTGGCCTGTCCTTGTGCCCTCGTGCTGGCCACCCCGACGGCAGTGATCGCCGCCGTCGGCAACGCTGCCCGACGCGGCATCCTGATCAAAGGAGGGAGGAGCCTGGAGGCAGCCGGTCGAGTGAATGCGGTGGTGGTCGATAAGACCGGGACCCTCACCTATGGCAACCCGCAGGTGACCGACATCAGGAGTTTCAGCGAGAAGACTCAAGCAGATGTTCTTATCCGGGCGGCGATCGCCGAGAAATTCTCCGAGCATCCACTGGCTAAGGCGATCATCAACAAAGCTCATGGGCTTGAGGTTCCCGACCCGAGCGACTTTCAGGTCATCCTGGGCCGCGGGGTAGTGGCCTATGCCAGCGAACAAAAGTTAATCCTCGGCAACAGAAAACTGTTGGCCGATCACCAGATCGTGTTGCCGCAACAGGCAGAGGAGTATCTGCTCGCCAAGGAGGCGAACGGGGAGACCTGTTTGCTGCTTGCCGAGGATGACCGCTTTCTGGGGGTGATCAGCGTTGCCGACGTGTTGCGGAAGGGAACATCCCAGGCGATCGCTACCTTAAGGGAGGCCGGGGTGAAGAAAATAGTGATGCTCACCGGCGATAATCCCCGCACGGCCGCTGCTATCGCCTCGCTGGCCGGGATCGATGACTTCGCCGCCGATCAGTTGCCCGAAGACAAGGTAAACACGGTGAAGCGGTTGAAGCAGCAGTATAAAGTCGCGGTCATTGGGGATGGAATCAACGATGCTCCCGCTTTGGCCACCGCTGATGTGGGAATTGCCATGGGGGTGATCGGAAGCGACGCCGCCATCGAGGCGGCTGACATTGCCCTGTTGGGTGACAATCTGGTGCAGGCTGCTCAGGCAATTCTTCTGAGTCGCAAAGCCCTGCGGGTTATTAAAGCAAACATTTATGCCTTCTCGTTGGGACTTAACATTGTGGGGATGTACCTGGCAATCTACGGCATGGTGGGGCCGGTGGAGGCAGCGCTGCTTCACAACCTGGCTGCGTTCGTGGTGGTGTTAAACTCAGCCAGGCTGATTCGATACAAGAGCCACGCAGCACTTACCCCGCAGCAAACGGCAATCTAAGATAAGATAAGAGATGTTACAAAAACTAAAAAGAAGGAGTGATCTAAGATGGTAGAGAAACAGTTGGTGAAGGTCAACGAAGTAGAGGGGTTTTTCCATAATCCGGAATGGTACAAGCCGTTGCTCTTCGGCGAAAATCTCTATATGAACGTGACCTATCTGCTACCGGGAACGGAAATGGTAATGGGATCCAAAAAAGAAAAAGAAGCGGAAATGCTTGAACGGGCCATCTATATGCTGGAAGGGAGGTTGGAGATCACCTGTGGAGAGGAGAAGTTCGAGGTTACTCCAAAGACAGCTCTCCTTGTCCCCCTAGAACCAGGGACGCCTTTTGGAGTAAAGAACTCCGGGAGAGAGACAGCAAGTTTCGTAACGGTATTTTCGCCCCCGCCGCATCCGGAGCTTAAGCTCAAATCTCGAGAGCAGCTACGGAAGCTATATGAAGAGCATAACCGTGTAGTTAAATCTCCGGAAGAGATGAAGGAGCTCCTATCCCATGTTTGACATTTCGAGGGATAAGCCAGCTTTGAGCCGGCTTTGTTTGAATGTGGCGCTC
>QLUN01000219.1 GCA_018725455.1 Chloroflexota bacterium | reverse complement strand
AAGACAGAGCTCCTTCTCGGCATCAAGGGATATTGCACCAAAATGCTTATTACCTTGACTCACGTTAGCCTCTCGGCCACTATTCCCGTATGGAACGTGCGAGATATCCTGAAGACATGCGTGACTTTCGAAAACGCTTTTCCAATGGGTTGGCCTGCATCGAGTATCTTGTCGAATGTCGATGGCCAGATGGTTTCGTTTGCCCCAAGTGCGGCGGCAAGGAGGCTTGGTTGAAGAAACGAGGATACGTTCACGAGTGTCGGCAATGCGGGCGGCATACTTCGCCTACGACCGGAACCGTGATGCATAGATCCCACATTCCTATCGAAGAATGGTTCTGGGCGGCGTATCTGATGGCGACTCACACGCCGGGAATCAGCGCCCTTCAGCTTCAAAGACAACTTGGGATCGGTGGCTATCAACACGCTTGGCATTTGCTTCATCGCCTCCGTCGAGGCATGGTAAATGATTTACGTAGCCCGCTTTCAGGATTGATTGAGGCGGATGAATCTATCCTTGGGGGGCCAGCGAAAAAGCGGCGGGGACGGGGCGTAACAAGCGCAGATCACAAGACTTTGATTGGCGGTGCCGTGGAGGTCATCAAGTATGAGGACACAACCGGCAAGCGAAAGGAAAAAGCCGGACGCCTTCGGTTGTTGATCCTTTTCGACGCCTCGGAACGGAGCATAGGGAAGTTTCTCGGGGACAATGTTGCGCCAGGATCCAAAGTTCGCACCGATGGCTGGCGCGGATATTCTGAAACCGCGATGGAGCCATTCAGACATACTGTGAAAATCGCTGAAAGTCCGGAGCGCGCTTCACGCCTCACTCCCCATATTCACCGCGTGTTCAGCAACTTGAAGACCTGGCTGGCAGGAACCTATCACGGAGTTGATCCCAAACACCTTCAAAGCTATCTCGACGAGTTCACTTTCCGATTCAACAGGCGAGCCACTCCGATGGCGGCATTCCAAACCCTGCTTGGCATCTCCGTTCGAAAAGCCCCGCTGACATTTAAGGCGCTGGTTTCAGCGTGAGTCAAGGTAATACTAATCTGGACATAATTTAGTTGACATTATGAATGGTTTCAGAGATATTGGATCGTATGGAAACAGACGCGAGATTTCTGGACCCGAATGCTCAGGCCACACTGCGTCAAAGAGCGGTGGCGGCCTTGTCCGGCGGAATGAAACGAGTCATGGCGGCTCGCGTTTTTGGTGTTTCTCGGCAAGCCATCTACAATTGGATCGCACGTTTCGAATCCGGAGGCGCAGCGGCTTTGGCTCCGCGCAAGCGTGGCCCGAAGGAAGGCGGGAACAAACTAAAGGGCTGGCAGGCGGCGGTGATTTGCAACGTAATCCGAGACCGCCATCCGGAACAAATAAAACTTCCGTTCGTTCTCTGGACGAGCGAGGCGATTCGTATGTTAATTGCCCGCCGGTATGGCGTTCATCTTTCGGCGCGCTCAGTTCGACGCTACTTGGCCCGCTGGGGTTTCACCCCTCAGAAGCCGACGCGCACGGCGTACGAGCGAGATCCGAAAGCGGTCGAGCGGTGGCTCAAGAAAGAATACCCTTTAATCCGAATTGCCGCGAAACGGCACAAGGCACGGATTTACTGGGGAGATGCGATGGGTGTCCGATCAGACCACCAATCGGGAAGATCGTATGCGCCGAAGGGGCGAACACCGACTCGCATGGGGACGGGAAGACGTTTCGGCACAAACATGTTTTCAGCGATCACCAACCGTGGCGATTTGGCATTCATGATTTTCAAACGACGCTTCACGACGGCCGTTTTTCTTTGTTTTCTTCGTCGCTTGATAAAACATTCCAAGCGTACAGTATTTTTGATTGTGGATGGGCATCCGGTTCACAAGAGCCGAGTGGTGCAACGGTGGTTGAAGGAAAACGCGAAACGGATTCAGATCTTTTTTCTCCCGCCTTACAGTCCCGATCTCAATCCGGACGAGATGCTGAATCAGGATGTGAAAGCAAACGCCGTCGGAAAGCGGCGGGCGAGAAATCAGAAGGAATTGATGAGCAATCTCAGGAGCTACCTGAGCCGACGGCGCACTCAACCCAGAGTCGTCAAGCGGTACTTTCATGAAAAGTCTGTCCTCTACGCTGCTGACTGACGGTGACTGTCAACTAAACCGTGGCCACCGTAGTATGCTACTATTCTTTTATCTATTTTGAGATAAA
>QLUN01000218.1 GCA_018725455.1 Chloroflexota bacterium | reverse complement strand
CTGACCAATAAATACGCCGAGGGATATCCCGGCAAACGCTACTACGGTGGCTGCCAGAATGCCGATCAAGTGGAGGAGGTAGCCCTTCATAGAGCAAAGGAACTCTTCGCCGCTGAGTACGCTAATGTCCAGCCATATAGCGGCGCAATAGCCAATATGGCGGCCTATATGACACTGATTAACTATGGCGATACCATATTGAGCATGGCATTGGATCAGGGAGGGCATCTCACGCACGGCAGTCCGATCAGCTTCTCCGGCAAGCTCTACCGGCCCGTTTTCTATGGTATCGACAGGGAAACAGGGCAGATAGATTACGACGAGGTAGAGAGGATGGCCATCAAGAATATACCCCGGTTGATCGTGGTGGGGTCGAGTTCCTACCCCCGAATACTGGATTACAAGCGATTCCGCCAGATTGCTGATAGTGTCAATGCCAGACTACTGGTGGACATGGCTCATGAAGCCGGTTTGATCGCCGCGGGGGTTCATCCCAGTCCAATCCCTTACGCCGATGTGGCTACCGCCACCACCCACAAGAGCCTGCGTGGGCCCCGTGGCGGACTGATCCTCTGCCGGGCGAACTACGGCACCTCGATAGATCGCTCGGTATTCCCCGGTCTTCAGGGAGGTCCTATGATGCACGTCATCGCTGCCAAGGCAGTGGCCTTTCATGAAGCCAAACAACCGCGGTTCATTGCTTACCAACAAGCGGTACTGGAAAATGCCAGGGTCCTGGCAGATACACTGATCGCTGAAGGGCTGCGCCTGGTCACCGGGGGAACCGATAACCATCGTGTCCTCATTGACCTCACCCCTACCGGCATAACGGGGAAAGCGGCTGAATCGGCTTTGGGTCAGGTAAATATAACGGTGAACAAGAATGCAATCCCCTTCGATCCCCACCCCCCTAATATCACCGGGGGAATCAGGCTGGGCACCCCGGCACTTACCTCCCGCGGATTTGGCACTAAAGAAATGACAAGGATAGCTCATCTCATCGTCAGGGTGCTCTCCCATATCGGCGACGAAAAACTATATCGAGAGGTGCGCCTGGAGGTCGAAGAGATGAGTCGCCGGTTCCCTACCCCCGGGATCGACCAGTAGGCGAAATTAGCGTGTAGGGGGGTAGGGAGGCTATACGATAGCCAAAGGCACGATGGCGCCAAACTGATCCCGACGATGCCACTGGAAATCCCCCGTCCTCAATTTGCGGTCGCGGAGTCGGTCCTCTCCGGCGAGACCACCGACATCTACTTTGTGCGCACCAAAGAAATCCTCAAGCGCGAGGACCTCAACCCAGTTGCCACCATGGAGGTCTTCCCCAGGAGTGAGGGTATCCTCTGCGGCATGCAAGGAAGTCCTCGACCTGCTTTCGCAGGTGCTTACCGGGCAAGACTCCATATGCCCTGATCATCGTCATGGGTGACACCGCCAGGACCACTCTCGCTTTTGACAGGCACATGCCACCGGAGATACCTCGCATCGCCCTGGTGGATACCTTCCGGGACGAGCCCGAGGAGAGCATCATCGTAGCCCGGGCAATGGGTGGGAGGCTGCAGGGGATAAGGCTCGATACACCTTCCGACAATCATAACAAGTCTCCTAGTCTCAATAAGTCTCCGATTGGGTAACGGTTAATGCGTAATCTGTGATCGGTAATCCATTGCTCGTCTCCCGTCACTTATCACTCATTTGAGTCGGGACCGTGCTTCTTCAGCCACTCCTCGATCTCAGCGCTCACATCGTTCTTGCCAACGAGGTTTTCCAGGAGTCCGTAAACCTCCCCAAAGGTACCTACCACATCTTGTGGGGTGCTTCGGGTGGTCACGCACGCGATGGTCAACTGGCTTGCCATCATCATCAGATAGATTCTCTGCATCTCCCTGGCTTGCCTTGTCGCCTCCTCGCGGAGGTGACCGGTAAGGCATGCCATCAGCTCAGCCTCGTCGTTAACCTGCCGACTGCATACTGGACACTGCATCATGCCTCCTTGTTTAGTGTGTAGTAACTATCGTGTAGTAGTCTCCGCATTACCCATTACCCACTTCTCTGTGGTTTTTTTGAAATGGTGATCGCCGGACTCTTTAAGTACAATGGTTGGAGGGTGAAGGGATCGTCAAAATCACCCGATTTTACCCTTCGCCAGCCAAGCTCAGCAAGGTAGCCCGCCCTCCGGAGCGTGGCTGACCCCTTTACAATCAATGCCTTCTTCCCCAGTTGCTGCTCAAG
>QLUN01000217.1 GCA_018725455.1 Chloroflexota bacterium | reverse complement strand
TCTGGCCAGTTTCCTTGAAGTGGCCCACCAGGGGGAGTATACCCTGTGAAATGGATGGTCTCTGTCAAAAGACCTGACAGACGTGCCTGTAGTTGAATATAATAGCACAAAGGGCTTAAAGCGGTGGGACGGTATTTAGAAATAAAGAGGGATTTCAAACCGAAAATTGAAGATAGAAAATCCAAGACAGATTGGAGGTGAGAGCTTTTGGGAAGGCAGAACTCAAATCTGAGGGAGAACTAAATAGCGTCGTCAGGGAAAGGAGGTGATAGCGGGCAAGATAAGTAGAGATAAACGATCAAGGATACCCTAAATTTAAGGAGGAGGAAAAACCATGAAAAACAGAATATTGGTCCTGTCACTGGTAATGTTGCTAGGGTTGAGCCTGGTTGCTGTCGGTTGTCCGCCGCCAGTGGTTGACCCAGTGCCAATCCCACAAAGGCTGATAATCGCCATGGGGGTGGAGCCGGAGGCGCTGGATACCATTCGTATGTCCTCGTCACCGGCGGCCATGGTCTCCGAGCACATAACCCAACCCCTGGTTTACTTGGGCGTGGATGGTGCTGTGAGGCCTCTCCTGGCTGAATCCTGGGTGGCCTCGCCTGATGCCCTGGTCTGGACGATTCGACTGCGTCAGGGTGTGAAGTTCCACGATGGCACCCCATTCAACGCCGAGGCGGTCAAGTTTAACCTGGATCGGTTCCTGGACCCAGCGAGCCGCGCACCTTTCCGATTCTTGATCGCCGCGATAGCCGAGGTGGAGGTCGCTGGAGAGTATAGCGTTAAATTACACCTCCGCAAGCCGTTTGCGCCTATGATGGCACACCTATCGCACTCCTTCATCGGGATGCTCAGCCCGACAGCGGTGAAAGCATTGCCAGCGGGAGCGCTCGTTGAGCACCCGGTGGGCACTGGCCCGTTCAAGATAGCAGAGTGGCTCCGTGGCGAGCGCATAGTGCTGGAGAGGAACGAGGGTTACTGGGGCGGAGCCACCAAACTGGATGAGGTGACCTTCAAGTTCGTCCCTGAGGCTGGAGCACGGGTAGCGATGGTGGAGGCTGGTGATGCACACGCAACCATGTTCGTGCCACCAATGGACGTCCCCCGGCTGAAGGCGGATCCGGCGATCGATGTCGTCCATCAGACCAGCGTAAGGGTGATCTACATTGGGTTCAATGTCTTAATAGAGCCCTTTGACGATGTACGGGTGAGGCAGGCCCTCAATTACGCGGTGGATAAAGAGGCGATTGTTAGGTATATCCTTGGCGGCGCCGGCCGAGCATCCGATGCTCCTATGGTCCCGGCAGTTTTCGGACATTATGCAGCCGGGCCCTACGAATACAATCCGGGGAAGGCGCGACAGCTTCTGGCTGAGGCTGGCTTTCCGGACGGATTTAAAACAGTTCTCTACCATCCCACAGGAAGATACATGAAGGACGTCGCCGTCACTGAGGCGGTGCAGGCCATGTTGAGAAAGGTGGGGGTCGAAGCAGAGCTGAGGACGATGGAGTGGGCGGCCTATCTTGCCTATCTCCGAAGGCCGCCCGGGGAAGCAGTCCATCCGATGTATCTGCTTGGCTGGGGAACGCCAACTCTCGATGCCGACTACAGCTTGTTCCCACTGCTCCATTCCACGCTGTGGCCACCGGCCGGCTGGGCGCTCTCGTTCTACAAGAATGTGGATGTAGATGGGCTTCTAGAGGAGGCACGGATAACCGTTGACCTCGACAAACGGCGTGCACTATATAAAGAGGCGATAGAGCTGATCTGGTACGATGCTCCCTGGATCTTCCTGCACGATGAACTGCAGATCAATATAGTGCGGAAGGGGGTTCACGGCCTCATTCACTGCCCACTGGAACGGATATTCGCCTGGGACGCCTGGATCGAAGACTAGGACGCGAGATGCCTGATCGGGCTAGATGCGTAAAGGAGTTAGGTTAAGTCAGAAAACGGAGCCCTAAATCTCAATGGATTTTGGCTTTAGGGCTTCCGTTTTTCTTCGATTGTCATCGTAGCTGTTGAAGGGGTCAAGACAGGCTAAATGTGGCAGTATGTTGTAAGAAGATTACTCCTGACGATTCCGACGCTGATCGGGGTATCCCTGCTGGTCTTTTCCATGGTCCGTTTGGTCCCCGGCTGTCCGGCGGTAGCTATCGCTGGTATACATGCCACTCCAGAATTTATCGAGCAGATCAGAGAAGAGTTCGGCCTTGATAAACCCCTGCACACTC
>QLUN01000216.1 GCA_018725455.1 Chloroflexota bacterium | reverse complement strand
TTTCCATGTTAGCGGTTTTAATATCTCAATAAGTGGAATGTGACAAGCGGTTTTGTAATAAGCACCGATTTTCGCACAACGCTTTTGATGTTGTCGGCCAATGTCTGACCTGATGGTCAAATTTACCATAACCCCGCTTACTGCTGGTTTTTTTGAAGCCTGTCGTTGCCAACATCGTGTCCCTGTCTGTTATGTTCTATGACGGTTTGAAATTAAAATATTGCCAGTTAAAACCACGGCCGGTGAAATCTCCACCTGTTCTTTCACTGGCCGGTATCCGGATTATCTTGTTGATTATTCTAGCAATAACTCTGAGAGGCTCAGGCTATCGCGCAGGTCGTCTTTTCGCGCTGTCGTGTTTTATAGTTTTTATTGTTGACTCATTAACCGTCTCACTTTATAACGTCAGTATGCGCGACGCCTCTTTCTTTCTCCATCCGGACTCCCAGTGGCAGCGGCGATACGAAGCCCTGCGGGCCATCTTTGTCGAACGCCAGCCGCCAGCGGTGGTTGCCCGGCAATTTAATTACTCTCCCGCCTACATGCGGCTGCTGGCCCACCAGTTCCGACACGGAAAAACTGATCTGGCGGAACCGGCTCCCGAAGACCGGAGCAACAGGCGGCAAATCTCCGCCGAAGTTCGAGGAAAAATCATCGTCTGGCGCAAACAGCAGCTCTCGGCCGGAGAAATCGCCCAACTCCTCAGCGAAGACGGGGTTGAAGTTTCCGTCCGCACCGTCGAGCGGGTACTGGCTGAGGAAGGGTTCCCCAAACTGCCCCGGCGCACCCGCCTCAAGATCGGGCTGACCGTCAAGAATACCAAGGTGCCGGCCAAGGCGGAACGTATCGAGTTGGCCGAACTCGGCGGCAGCCAGTGGGAATCCGCCGGGGCCGGAGTTTTTCTCTTCGCTCCTTTTCTGGCCCAGTTCAACTTGGAGAGGATAGTCACCGCTCTGCCCGGAACCAAGTCGCTTACCGCCGCCAACTATTTCCTCTCCCTGCTAGCCTTGAAGCTGCTGGGCACCGAACGGCTCTCCCATGTCGGCGATCATGCCTTTGACCCCGGCCTGGGACTGTTCACCGGCCTCAACGTTCTGCCCAAAAGCACCGCTCTGTCCACCTACGGCTACTCCCTGGATGCCGGTCATACCGAGGGCTTGCAGAAAGCCTTTGTCGAAGAGGCTTCGGCCCTGGGGCTGTATCGCAAAGAGGTCATCAATCTCGATTTTCATACCGTGCCCCATTTCGGCGATGAGTCGGTGCTGGAGAAACATTGGGCCGGCGCCCGCAACAAGGTGATGAAAGGGGTGCTTACCCTCTTTGCCCAGGACGCCGACTCCAAACTCATCGTCTATACCGCCGCCGATATCCAGCGGCGGGAGGCCGACGGCCAGGTCCTGGATTTCCTGGCCTTCTGGAAGGAGATCAATCCTCGCTCCTTTTCTACCCTGGTGTTCGACTCCAAGTTCACCACCTACGAGAATCTGGTCGAGCTGGATATCATGGAGATCAATTTCATCACCCTCCGCCGACGGGGCAAGAACCTGATCAAGCAGGCGGAAGCACTCGGACCCTGGAAACGGGTGCAGATTCCCCACGCCAAACGAAAGTACGCCAACCCTCTGGTTCATGATTCCCTGATCACCCTGCGGGGCTACCACGGCCCGATTCGCCAGATCGTCATGCGCGACAACGGTCGCGAACAACCGGCCTTCCTGATCACCAACGATCTGGAGTCCCCGGTAGAACTGGTGATCGGCAACTATGCCCGCCGCTGGCGGGTGGAGAACGGGATTGCCGAAGCGGTCAAGTTCTTCCATCTCAACGCCTTGTCCTCGCCGATCCTGATCAAGGTCCAGCTCGATGTGATCACCACCATGATCGCCGATACCCTCTACTGGATGCTGGCCCAGAAACTGCGGGGCTTTGAGGAGTGCGACGCGCCCAAGCTCTACCGCCATTACATCCGCGGCGGGGCAACGGTGGCGGTGAATAACGGGCAGGTGACGGTCACCTATCCCAAACGCGCCCATAACCCGGCGCTTCGAGCGGTACCATGGGATAAACTGCCCACGACCATCCCTGGTTGTCCGGGGGCAAAGCTGAAACTGGTTTTCAAATAGCAAAAGCCGGAAACGTTATATTTTGTGTCGGTTAAAGCTTCCGCGAAAATCGGTGATTAATCGGGCTACGCGGTTTTCGCCACATCTTGTCCCTTTTGCCTGCAAATCCTCCGTGATTCTC
>QLUN01000215.1 GCA_018725455.1 Chloroflexota bacterium | reverse complement strand
GAGACCGTGCCTTTGTTGCCACCTCAAATGCCCTTTTATAATCTGCATCCTCAAATGCCTCCTCAGCCTGCTGAAGAAGAGACTTCGCCCGGGTCATATCAAGCCCTTCGCCTCTCTCCCTTTGGATTACTTTGGCGACCTCCTCGATCATAGCTGCAACTAGTGCATCTTGTGATGCAACCTTTATCAGCCAGAGATTAGACTCACCTGCGCCAAAAGAGGCTGTCCATCCGGTTACGATAAATCTGCCGTCATCCGTCTGCTGGACTGAGGAACCCCCATCACATTCTGCGCCACCGAATGTGCGGCTCCACTCCTCATTCCCCGCAGAATCGGTCTTTATCAGCCACAGATCTCCCCCACCGGCGCCAAAAGACTCTGTCCTTCCGGTTATGATAAATCCCCCGTCATCCGTCTGCTGGACTGAGCGGCCCGAATCATCTTCTGCGCCACCGAACGTGCGGCTCCACTCCTCGTTCCCCGCAGAATCGGTCTTTATCAGCCAGAGATCCCGCGCACCGGGGCCAAAAAACTCTGTCATTCCGGTTACGATAAATCCCCCGTCATCCGTCTGCTGGACTGAGTCGCCCCAATCCCAGTCGGCGCCACCGAACGTGCGGCTCCACTCCTCGTTCCCCTGAGAATCGGTCTTTATCAGCCAGAGATCATGCCCACCCGCGCCAAAAGACCATGTCCTTCCGGTTATAATAAACCCGCCGTCGTCGGTCTGCTGGACTGAGAAGCCCGAATCATCTGCTGCGCCACCGAACGTGCGGCTCCACTTCTCGTTCCCCGCAGAATCGGTCTTTATCAGCCAGAGATCGCCCCCACCTGCGCCAAAAGACGTTGTCCATCCGGTTACGATAAACCCGCCGTCATCCGTCTGCTGGACTGAGTCGCCCTCATCATATCCTGCGCCACCGAACGTGCGGCTCCACTCCTCGTTCCCCTGAGAATCGGTCCTTATCAGCCACAGATCCCGCCCACCTGCGCCAAAAGACGTTGTCCATCCGGTTACGATAAACCCGCCGTCATCCGTCTGCTGGACTGAGGAGCCCCAATCATCATCTACACCACCGAATGTGCGGCTCCACTGCTTGTTCCCCGCAGAATCGGTCTTTATCAGCCAGAGATCCGACCCACCCGCGCCAAAAGACCATGTGCCTCCGGTTACGATAAATCCGCCGTCGTCGGTCTGCTTGACTGAGGAGCCCCCATCCGAGTCTGTGCCACCGAATGTGCGCGCCCACTCTCCTCCTCGCCCTCGCAGCGCTACCGCAAAAGTAGCGCTGTGCGTAACATAATCACCAGCAGAGGTGACAGGGTGCTCTCCTACGCGGGTAGCCGCTGGAACTACGAGCGTGGTGGTGAAGGCACCGCCGGTGCCGACCCCTACCGTTTTAGAGACCCCGGCAAAGGACACCGTAACAATCTCATGGGGCTCAAACCCAATTCCGCTCACTGCTACCTCAGTGCCCACCGGCGCTTTCGTGGGATTGATGGTGATGCCAGCAATGGTGTAGGGCTCCGACCGGATGAGGTTAACCATTAATACGTGAGTCCCGGGGCGCGGATTTACGATCCCAGCACGTCTTGTGAATAGGAGATTGACTATTCCACCTTCTGGCACATCTACTCCTGCCGGAACAACAGCAGCCAACATCTTCCAATCAGGTCTTACGTAGAGAAAGTGCTCGACATCTGTGTCCTGAATAATTACATCACCGGGCCCCCAGTCCTGTATAGGAGGAAGAATGGTTCCATCCGGAAAGACAACGTCAATCAAATCACCCGGCTCGATCTTTTCAGGGGCGGCAAAACGGATGGTATATTCCCCTATTTCACCAGCGGTACGTGGGACCACAGTCACAACGGCAGTGACTGGTGTCGCCCTCACGGGCGCAAGCATTACCGCGCACAGGCTGGCCACGAGGGCCAGAATGGTCAGCAGGCTAAGTATTCGACGTTTTGTCTTCATGTTTCTCAATGCTCCTCGCGAAAGGTACGCGACTGAACAACCCTTGCCATCTTACCCTATGTTATGCAAAGCGCTATTTTCAGTATTCACTTATTCAACAGGATCAAATCCACCTTTGTGAGGAGGTCGGCATCTCAGAATACGGCGAATGGTTAATATCGATCCTTTAAGGGCTCCATGCATCTGGATTGCCTCAATTGAATATTGAGAGCAGGATGGAGTGTAGATACATGAGCCTCTAAAGAACTTAGAGATGTATTTTTGATAGGCACGGATAACGTATACTAAG
>QLUN01000214.1 GCA_018725455.1 Chloroflexota bacterium | reverse complement strand
CCTGGATGTACCGCCTGATCGTCGAGACCCTTCTCGACCTGCAACTCGAGGGAGGCAGTTTGCGCGTGAACCCACGCCTCCCCGGCGGCTGGAATTCGCTAAAGTTCCACTACCGCCGCCGAGGCGAGACCTTCTATCACATCACCGTGAAGCGGCGGGTTGGCGCGGAATCCGCGCGTCCGACGCGCATGACGGTCGAAGGCTATCTTCCCGAGTATGGGAGCGGATAGAATTTCCTGTCAGTTGCTTTTAGCGCCTCGGAACATCACAGCGATTCCGCAACCTGTAGTTATCCACAGGGGTAAAACGAGCAAATAGACCCGTCGAAACAAAAATCATCTTTCAGAGCAAATTCGCATTTGACACCGAGGCATCTTTATGCCACTATTCTTTTATCTATTTTGAGATAAAAGAATATGGAGGTATGGCATGAGGAAAGAACGGTTGTCCAGAATGGGAATGAAAAAATCAGAGCGACAATTCAGGTCACGGCTGAATCAAATGATCGCCAACTCTGGTCTTTTGAGAGGAACGCTCACGTTGCGAAAGGTGACCTGCGGCAAGAAATGTTGTCGCTGTGCCGAAGGTGAACCGCACTTGGCGCTCGTGCTCACCGCTTCAGCGAAGGGGAAGGCGCTTCAACTCTTCATTCCGAAATCGCTGGAGGGCACAACGAGACGATGGATCAGACAGTACCGTCAGGCCGAGAATATCCTGGAGAAGATTTCTCTGGAGCACTGGGACAAGCTCAAGAAACGGAAGGTGTAGGATTCTTCGCCGATTCATTCGATACGTCGAAAAGGTTTACGACCTCTGGCGGCATACGGATGCCGTGTCGGAGCCTCGAAAGTTTCCGCAGATTCCCCTGCCAAGGATTCTCCGGAGCGCTTTCATGATGATGGTGACGCAACTGGGCAGTCTGAACGCATGGGAGCAGACCTCCGTCAAGCCGTTCTGGAAGGCTTTTCTAGGTGGTGCGGCGCCATCAGCCGATACTATCGGTCGCGTTTGCGCTTTAGTTTCCTCCGATGAGATTCGCAGGATTATCGCCGAGGTCATAACGCGCGCTCGCCGGAACAAGATAGCGATATTGAAGCTGGCGGGATTCCAGATTCTGGTCTTGGATGGACACGAATCTCACGCCAGCAAAAGGCGCTGCTGTGACGGTTGTCTGGAGCGAACTCTCTCCTCGGCACATGGGGAGGTGAAGGAGTATTACCATCGCCATGTGCTGGCGATTCTCCTGCTTCCGGGCGGATGCTTGCTTCTTGATGCGGAACCCCAGAAGAAGGGAGAAGATGAGGTCGCGGCCACCATGAGACTCCTGACCCGGGTTATGCTGAACCACGGTCGTTCTTTTGATGTCGTCATCGCGGATGCTCTGTACACCCGCGCCGGGTTCTTCAATTTTCTGACAAAGAAAGGCAAATACGCGCTTGCCGTATTGAAAAACGAAGAGCGGCATCTCTTGAGAGACGCGGACGGGCTTTGCAATCTGGTTACTCCCGTTGTCGCTAGAAAAAACAAAGTGACCAGAACGATCTGGGATATCGAAGGATTGGAAAGTTGGGAAGGGGTAAAAGGCCCGGTTCGCGTTCTGCGGAGCGAAGAACAACGAACCGTCAAGAGACAGCTCTCCAAGAAAGAGGAGGAGGAAAAAATCACGTGGTGGTGGGCGACGACAATTCCCTCGTCAATCCTCCCCGCTCCCGAGGCGGTGGATCTTGGACATGGCCGCTGGGATATCGAGAACAGGGGATTCAATGAGCTGGGCACCTTTTGGCATGCCGACCACGTCTATCGACACGAGGAAAACGCGATGCTGATTTTCACCCTGCTCACTTTACTGGCCTACAACATGTTTCATCTGTTCTTGGGCCGCAACGTAAAGGCGGTGCTTCGCATGAGCGCCTCGAAGCTTCATTTCGCCAGGGAGCTGATGAGCGGGTTGTTCGACGAATCCGGTGCTTATTTCCATTGGGTTCCACCATAGCTCGGAAGAGGAATTCTCGTCATGGCCGAAAGGTCGCCCCTTCTGAACACGAACAACGAAAATCACGGTCCAACTTTTGTCCGAATCCGAAAATAATCTCATAAGTTTTCTCTATTTGACTCGTTTTCTTGAATCGGGGCGCTACAAAACTCCTCTGCGAATCTTCCTCCACTCGTTTGATCACCGCCTTCGCTCAAACAATGCGATTTCGGGGGGAGGTTGCGGAATCGCTGTCCAGGCAACAGCGATTCCGCAACCTGTAGTTATCCACAGGG
>QLUN01000213.1 GCA_018725455.1 Chloroflexota bacterium | reverse complement strand
CAGATTCATTCTTGTTACCCCCCGTTTCTTATATTGATCCACTTTGCGCGAGTGTGAACGATCTCCAAGCTCTTCTGACATCATTCAGGTTATCATCACTAACCTTCCTTCTTAGCGACTGGGATTTTTCACTCTACCAAATCGTACTACTCCTCAGCTCTTCTGTCAACTACTTCGACAACGCCTCGTTAGTACTCCCCCTGTACTTTGATGGCACTCTATCATCCCCAATTGCAAATCCATAGGCGACTACCCTTACACTGGGCTCAGTCTCAGTTTCCGGCTCGGTCCCTGGGGTGCCTCAAGGAACAGGTTTCCGGAGACACCCCTACACAGCAAGACTAGAGATAGCACATTTAGATCCTTCCAAGGTTAATGCGGTTTCTCCTGCACAGAGTAAGCCTACTACTGGGGTTAATACAGCCTTTTGGTGGGGGGGGCCTCGCATTCTCAGCGCCCCCCACCATGTAGTTCTTTAGAATCGTACCCGAATGCCAACCAGGGGCAGCCAGAGCGTCCTATAGCATGCCCCTCCCCACCAATGCGAAACCGTGCATTTGCATCCATTAGGATCAGACGCTCTGTTGTCCCAGGTGCTGGCGTGACTACGCGTGCTGCACTTCCTGGCTGCCAAGTCGTTGCATGTTGCTGCGCCCATGCAGCCTGATAAATCTTGGACCATTCCCCATAGAAATGATGGGTGCAGGCATCAGGAATCAGCATCACTTCAGGTGGCTGCATCCATGCCCAGTGCCATATCACATTCAGCGCGATGCCTACGGCGATGTTAATAGCAATCTCCTTCCAAGCCGTGGGCTCGACTGTAGTGGAGTCATAGGCTGCACTGCTCGTCTGATGGATCGTATGCGGATCCCAGTCCTCCAGTCTATTCACTATGGGGCTCCATCCCCAGTGTTGCAGTATATACGCCGTGTCACTCCGCCAATCGGAGTGCCAGTTCGTTATGTTAATCCCAGGGTTGATATCCACGTCCTGGCTCACAGCAAAGTAACTGTGCACGGGGTCCCCGTCATTCCGAAGTTCACGCAAGCAGATGCGCATGTCAAGACGACCATACGGTTCCTGTACCTCATCAAAGGTCCAGCTGTCAGGAGGCCCCCACTCAGGAGAAGAAGCGGTAGTGGTGACCTCTAGAGGCCTTTGTAGTTCCTCTTCGCACCACTCCCGAGCCGCTTGGTGAATCACCTCGACACCTCGCCTATTGCGGACTCTCCCTACATATTGCGCCGACCCGCCATCGGCACCTACAACGTAACCAAAGGCAACGACCACCCCCCACTCCCTGAAAGTCACCTCAGCCTCAAGCTGAACGGGACCCTCGTGACTCAGAAGCCCTTTGGCTATCGCCTTTGCTCTTATCTCGGCCATTATTGCTTCCATCTCATGTTCACTTATCCCCTCTTCAAAGCTCCTCAATTCTAACCTGCCCACAAACCCTTCCTCACTTACTGATAGCAACATTGGCAACGTAGGGACCACGCTTGCCTCATCTATCCTCCTACCTGCTTCTCCTGCTGCTACCCCCGGTACCAGCAGGGTAGAGACCATGATTGCCGCCAGCAGGATCATCTAAATGGTCTTTGCTTTAGTACCTGGATTCATTTTTTCCTCCTTTTTTCTCTTATGGTCTTTCCCACCGTCTCCTGTCTTTCCAGGTTGCCAGCAGGTCTTTCCCTGCCGTCATTTTCTCATCGGCATCACCTCCCTTCCTGATCGGATTTGTCTGCCGCTCTAATCTCATGATATTACATTGCGTGTTAAATCTCTGCTTTTGGATGCTATCCTGTAACTACTTTAGTACACCAGTTGATATTGTCTTGCTTAAGAAACAAAGAGAAGCACCCCCTCATGCCTTAATCCGTGGATAAAACGTTAAAAGCGAAGCTAATCAGATTAGTTCCGATCACCACCCAGTGGGTGAGCCTTTCGAGTTCGGACTCACGGATTAAAGGCATCCCGCACAAAATGGACTAGAAAATATCCTCCCTCGTACGGGCATAGAGACCATTCTACCGCCGGGGAGGGGGGTAGTTTCCTCTCCCTTAAGGCCAAAGGTGAGGCTGAATTAGACGAGGTTTGCGGCTAAAGTGCGCCAGTTGATATTGTCTTGCTTAGAAACCAAAGAGAGTCACCCCTCATGAGGGTGACTCTCTTTTTACAGGGACTGGGTTATCGAAGGGATGACATCCCTACGCGCCGGCCTAGGGGAAAGTCAACCACACGTTGTCCGACAAGCGCCATCTGTTAT
>QLUN01000212.1 GCA_018725455.1 Chloroflexota bacterium | reverse complement strand
TCTCCGGAAGTGATGTTGGTTATCTAAAGAGCACCGCCCAGGGACTCTCTGAAGCTCTGCAGAAGGTTGGTGCCGCGGTCTACCAGCAGGCAGGAAAAGAGGCGCCCGCAGAGCCGCCCGGTGAAGGCGGGGAAGGGACGGTTGAGGGAGACTTCCGCGAGGTTTAAGTGAGCGGTTAGCTATCAGCTCTCATATATCAGTTGGGGAGGGCTGACTGCTGAAGGCTGAAGACTTACAATGAGATGGAAAATTCTCCCCCCCGCCCCCTCCGAGCATCTGGCGCGGTGTGCGGGGATTCCACCCCTTTTAGCTCAGTTGCTCTACAACCGGGGTATCGTTGACCCTTCCGATGCCGAGATGTTCCTCGCCGCTGATAAGCGGCTGGAGAACGATTCCGCTTTGCTCCCCGAAATGGGCAAGGCGGTGGCCGCAGTCATGCGCGCCGTCCTCGGCGGCCGAACCATTGCTGTTTTCGGGGATTTTGACGTTGACGGGGTCACCGCAACCACCCTTCTGGTGCAGGGGCTGCAGAGGATAGGAGCCCGGGTCATTCCTTATATTCCCCATCGAGTGCAAGAGGGGCACGGCCTCAATATGCCGGCACTGCAGAAACTGCATCAGCAAGGGGTGAGTTTGGTGATCACCGTTGACTGCGGCATCACCGCCAATGCGGAAGCGCTGCAGGCGCGGGAGATGGGGCTCGACCTTATCATCACCGATCATCATGAGGTTACCGGCCCCATTCCGACGGCCCTGGCGGTGGTCAATCCTAAACGGGACGATTCCAGCTATCCCTTCCGGGAGCTGGCCGGGGTTGGCGTTGCCTTCAATCTCCTTCAGGCGCTGTTTCGGGCAACCGGCAGGGACGGCCAGGCAGATGAGTTTCTGGATCTCGTGGCCCTGGGCACAGTCGCCGATATGGTGCCACTTCTGGCGGAGAATCGTTATCTGGTGAGGCGAGGCCTGGAGGTTCTCAATGCAACCAGTCGCTTAGGTCTCAGGGAATTGATAAGATGTGCCGGGCTCGAAATGGGACGGATCGATGCCGAGAGCATCTCCTTCATGCTGGCTCCTCGCCTCAATGCTGCGGGGAGACTCGACCATGCCTCAGTAAGCTACGATCTCTTGAATGCTGATTCGCCCGAGCAGGCCCGGCAGGGCGCCGAGCTTCTCGAGACGAGGAACGTCGAGCGTCAGCGGCTCACCAGCCATCTCATGTCTCTGGCTGAGGCGAAACTCTCAGTATCGTGTCCGTGTCCGGTGCCTGTGTCCGGACACAGATCCCGGATCCCGGACACGGTTTTAGAGGACACACCACTCCTGATGGTGGCCCATGAGGAGTTCCGCGCCGGAGTGAATGGGTTGGTGGCGGGGAAACTGACCGATAAGTATTATCGGCCGGCCCTCATCCTGGAGATCAGAGAAAACGAGAGCCGGGGAAGTGCTCGCAGCATCCCCGAGTTCAACATCGTTGCCGCGCTCTCGGAGTGCCGGGACATCCTCTCGCACTTTGGCGGGCACGCCCAAGCGGCGGGATTTACAGTGCCTAATGAGAATGTCGAGAGCTTGCGACAGAGGCTTCTGGAGATAGCAGGGGGCCAGCTTGCGGATGTTGAACTTCAGCCGTCTATAAATATCGACGCTGAGGTCAAGCTTGCCGACCTCGGCGGAGAGACCCTCGCCTTGATCACCAGATTGGAGCCCTTTGGCAAGGCCAATCCGGCCCCCACCTTTCTCAGCCGGGGAGTGAAGGTGGTGGACTTCCGCCGCGTCGGCAGTGATGGCGAACATTTGAAGCTCAGGCTGAATGATGCGGGGGTGGTCTGGGATGCCATCGGCTTTGACATCAATCACGGTGGTGACACCCTGTCCTGCATCGACATCGTCTACAATCTGAAGCTGAATACCTGGAATGGACGGGAGTCGCTTGAACTTGAAATCCGGGACTTTCGCCCTACTTGAGACATTAGGAAGCGAAGATTAATAAAAAGCAGTCCAGAAAAGGTGATACCATGGGACATACGTATGTTAAAGCGACCTTCCATAGCCAGTTTGCCGAGGGGAAAGAGGGGGTGGACCCGAAGGACTTTTCAGCGGTCTAATATACGGTAGGCGGTCAGGCCAGCATATCTGCCTCGATCCCCCAGCTCCTCCTCGATGCGCAGGAGTCGATTGTACTTGGCGACTCGCTCGGAGCGACAGGGCGCCCCGGCCTTAATCTGTCCCGTGCCCAGACCGACACAGAGGTCACTGATAGTAGTGTCTTCGGTCTCGCCGGAGCGGTGGCTTATCACCGC
>QLUN01000211.1 GCA_018725455.1 Chloroflexota bacterium | reverse complement strand
TCATGAGCTGCTGCAGCCACTGGCAGTCCAGCACATCGCTCTTGCGGCCCGAGACGTTCTTGACGTGGCGGGCGTTGACCAGCAGCACGGTGAAGCCGCGAGATTCGAGCAGTTCGTACAAGGGTATCCAGTACACGCCCGTGGACTCCATGGCCACGGTGTCCACGGCGCAGGCGTCGAGCCAATCGGCCAGACGGTGCAGATCGGTGGTAAAGCTGGCGAACTCGCGCACGGGCTGGTCGTCGCGGTCTGGCGGTACGGCCACGAAGTGTGCAGCGCTGCCGATGTCGATACCGGCGGCATTGGGGTGGGTCAGGGTGATGGCCGACTGTGTGGTGGGCCGCTTGCGTTGTGTCATGGCATCCTCCATCATGAGAAGTGGAACGTGGCACCGGCTCGGGTACGTCGTCTTGATCACTCTCTCAAACGGGATGTCTGCGCCAGACCGAAGAGGCCCGGCACAGGCTCACCAATGTCGATGACGCAGCCCATGACCACGCTAACCCGCGGGCAATTTGCACCATTGCTACTTCGGTCTTTGCCGGTGCTGCGTTCCACCTTGCCATATTCAGCAGGCCAACGCCACGTGTTTCTTCGGGACGATTTGCGGCGCGGGCGGGCCGATTACTTCGCTAACCCCACGCCCCACGCGGACGCGCGCGGCCAGCGCGTCGCCTTGCGAAGGTTTTCGATGCGCGCGCCCGGTGGGCGTGAACGTTAGGCGTCAAATTCAAAGGCTTCCGCACATGAGAGACCGTGAATACCTCTTCTCCAACACCAGTTGGCACGACGTGGAGCGACTCCAGCTGCAAGAGATGCAGAAGGCCATCGCAGCAATGGATGGCAACCAACTGCTAAACACGTCCGTTGAGGACCTTGTTCTCTACTTTGAAAGTAAGTTCCAGATCGAGATTCCCACCTTATTGACGGAAAAGATTGTGGTCGACCAGCGGGAAACGCAGATTGATGTAAGCCGGGACCATAACCACATGATCTACGACCGAAGCCGACCATTTCATATCGCCGGCACAGAAATTGAAGTTGAAATTCCGTTCACTGGCGAAGCCGAAGCGTTCAAGATTCAACCCACTACCTACACGACGAGTCCTCCACGGGCTGAAGTACGCGGAAGCCTGCTCGTGTTAAAGATTGTCGGCACCAATCTTGAAGCAGAGCGCGTGCGCAGCGACATCGATCGCACGGTCAACGAAATCCAGAGCCATCTGACGACGTTACGCGGCAATGCTCAAGGACTGCGCACGCAGTTGCCAACTCAAGCCAGGTCCGCAATCGAATCGCGTCGCCAGAAGCTACTCGGCGACCGCAATCTGGTCGGCGGTCTCGGTTTCAAGATGAAGCCTAGACCCGGAACGAATCAGACCTTCACGGCACCGGAAGTACGAAAGAAGCTTGCTCCTTCACTTCCAGCAGAGAGTACGCTGCCGTACAAGCCAGAACCAGCTCTATCGAACGCCGACTATGAGCATATTCTCGGTGTGCTCCAGAACATGGTTCAAGTAATGGAGCGCAGCCCTTCGGCATTCGAGACGATGGATGAGGAGTCGATTCGATCTCACTTCTTGGTTCAACTAAACGGTCACTACGAAGGGCAAGCTACGGGCGAAACCTTCAACTATGAAGGAAAGACTGACATTCTTGTCCGGTCAGAGGGAAAGAATATTTTCATCGGTGAATGCAAATTCTGGTCAGGACCAAAGATGCTCACTGAAACTATCGATCAAGTCTTGGGCTACACCTCTTGGCGAGATACTAAAGTCGCCGTCATTGTGTTCAACCGGAACAAGGATTTCTCTCGTGTCTTGGGCAGAATTGTTGAGACGGCTAAAGCACACACCAATTTCAAGCGTGAACTTAGCGGATCCACGGAAACGACATTCCGATATTGCTTCTCCCACAAAGATGACAAGAATCGCGAACTATTCTTGACGGTTCTCGCGTTTGACGTTCCGCAATCGGATTCTCGTTGTCGCTAACGAGTAAGGTTAGGTGTCAAGTTCCGCCTGTTTATAGATACGTTTGATGAAGAGTTCCGGTTTTTTCTCGCGCCAGGACTTGAGGGCATCAACCGGTGAAAGATGTCCAAGCGAGCGCTGCGGGATGTGGTGGTTGTACGTAAACATGTAGTTGTTCAAAGTCGCATCGAGTTCGGCGGCCGACGCGAACCGGGTTTGCTGGACAAGCTCACTGATGCGGCCATTGAAGCGCTCGACCATGCCATTGGTCTGCGGATGACGCGGTGGAGCCAGGCGATGTTCAATGTTGAGATCTTGGCATTGTTTGTCAAAG
>QLUN01000210.1 GCA_018725455.1 Chloroflexota bacterium | reverse complement strand
TTAGGATAGGCTCTAACTATCAACTATCACTAACCAAAACCTTCGATGCACGCCGTCGTGAAGGGTCAAAAAACCTCATCCAGCTTCATCGAGAGACCCTCGAGGAGGGGGGATTTGAGTGACTCACCTTCCCCATAGACCTTCACCGTCTCCAGGTCCTTCTCCCCTAGCTTCGTCACCTCAATGGTTCTGGCTTCAGGGTCCACGATCCAGTACTCCCTTACCCCGTATCGGGCATAGATAGCGCGCTTGTAGAACCGGTCTCGTTCCGCCGTTGCCGGGGAAGCTATCTCCACCACCAGGTCGGGGGCGGCACCCCGGATATTCTGCGGATTGATGATCGAGAGGCGCTCACGGGAGACGAAAAGGATGTCCGGCTGAAATACCCTCTCTTCACTGAGAACCACATCGAAAGGGGCACTCAGAATGATCCCTAGACCATGTTGCCGAACAAATCGCTGCAGGATGAACTCAATGTTGCTCGAAATGCGCTGGTGGGCAAAACCTGGTGCTGGAACCATGATCAATTCCCCCTCCAATAATTCGTAGCGTTTGTCGTCCAGTGCGGTGCGATAGTCGTCGTAGGTGAATTTGACTTTAGTGCTTACCATTATGCCACCTCATCTTTTTTACGAGGCACGCCTCGCTCCTGCTTGTATCATAGTATGGAGCACGCCCCGATATAAGTCAACGTGAGATGCATTGAGCGCGACGCCATCTCCCCTCACTCGCCCATGATCTGCAAGATAATCTCCCTCGTTCGGGGACGATTGTCGAAATCGATCACCACCACCTGCTGCCAGGTGCCCAGCATCGGGCGACCCTCGGCGAATGGAACCATCATAGATGCCCCCAGCAGGGAGGCCCTCACATGGGAATGGCCATTTCCATCTCCCCAACGATTATTATGCTGATAATCTAGCCCCTGCGGTGCCAGTCTCTCGAAGGCGGTTTGCAGGTCGGCGATGAGGCCAGGTTCGTACTCCACTGTGGTGACTCCGGCCGTGGAGCCAGATACAAATATGGTAACAGTGCCGGCTCTGAGGCCGCTTTCTTTGACCGCACGGCATACCTGGTCGGTTATATCAACTACGTCGCAGTGGCCCCTGGTCTGAACCCGAATTCTCTGAGGAGTGACCATACTCGAATCTCCTTTGCAAATTTTGGCTTTCATCAAAATTATAGCAGGATGAAACCAAAAATGTTATGATGGGTATGCTGTCGGGTAAGTTCTATAGGGAAGGAGCCTTAGAGATGAGGATCCTGGGGATTGAAACATCCTGCGATGAGACCGCCGCCGCGGTGGTGGAGGATGGCACCAGAATCCGGTCCAACATCGTCGCCTCACAGGTGGAAATCCATGCACGGTATGGCGGGATAGTTCCCGAGATTGCCTCGCGGCAACACTTGCTGTGTGTCATTCCGATCCTTCAAAAGGCGCTCACCGAAGCGGGGGTGGACATCAATAGCCTCGCGGCAATCGCTGTCACCAACGGGCCGGGGCTCGCTGGCTCACTTCTGGTGGGGGTGAATCTGGCCAAATCACTGGCCCTCGCCTACGACCTGCCCCTCATCGGGGTAAACCACCTGGAGGGACATATCTATGCCAACTGGATCGAGGAGGAGGGGAAGAACGGCCTTCCTGAATTCCCGCTTCTCTGCCTCATCGTCTCCGGTGGGCATACCGACCTGGTTCTGATGGAGGACCACGGCCAGTACCGGCAACTGGGCAGAACGCGAGATGATGCTGCCGGAGAGGCATTTGATAAGGTGGCGAGGATACTGGGGCTGGGCTATCCGGGGGGACCGGTCATCGAGCGAGTAGCAAAAGGAGCTCTGAGCCCCTTTCGACTGCCGCGAGCCTGGCTTGCAGGGAACGATGATTTCAGCTTCAGCGGGCTCAAGACAGCGGTGTTCCAAATGACGCGCGATCAGGGGATTACCGGTGAATCGGCGACGTCTCAAATGGCTGTAGAGATAGCCGCTGGTTTTCAGGAAGCGGTGGTGGATGTCCTGGTTACCAAAACGGTCGGGGTGGCCAGGAGATACAGCGTAAAGCAGATTCTGCTTGCCGGAGGGGTGGCGGCTAACGACGAGCTTCGCCAGACCATGATTCGGTGCTCATCATTGCCGGTTCTCATTCCCAGCCCGGTTCTTTGCACGGACAATGCGGCGATGATCGCTGCCTGCGGTTATTTTAGGCTCAAGGCGGGTAAGATCTCCGGGTGGGACATGGACGTCAAGCCTGGCCTTAAACTGGTTTAGGAAACCGCGCATCGTTGCGCTTGACATCGGTTATTTGGTGTG
>QLUN01000021.1 GCA_018725455.1 Chloroflexota bacterium | reverse complement strand
TTGTTCGTCCTCGCCCCAGACGCGGGTGAGGGTGGCCTGGATCTTCTTCTCGAAGCGCTGAATCAACCCGCGGTTGGCCGTGACGAGGGCTTGCTCGGCTTCGATCTCGGCGACGATAGATTGCTGCGTGGCGAGGGGTGGCAGGGGGAACCAATTTGGAATTACGAAATGAGAATTACGAATTGGCATCACTCTTTTCCTTGGTAGACTTTTGTATGGCGGCGATGATGCGGCAGATTTCTTCCGCGTCGGCGTGGATGCTCTCGAACTGCGCGGCGGTCAGGTAATCGGTGTCTTTGAGCAGGCGTAGCCAATAGGAGGTTTCCCGTGCCTCTTTGTAGGCGATGGCAAGCTTGGCAACGAAGTCCGCCCGAGACTGTCCGCCAATGGCTTCCTCCACATTGGCGCCGATGCTCGTTCCGCAGCGCAGTACCTGCTTGGACAAGACGTATTCCTTCTTCTCTGTCGACAAGTGCTGATAAAGCCGCACGATTCGAACGGCGAGTGCATAGCTCTTCGTTTGGATGATGTTCTCAGTCTTCATCGCCGTCCCAAACCTTGCTCACCGCCTTGGTAATCTTCTCGCGGCATTTCGTAATTTGTAATTCGTAATTCCTAATTTCCTCCTGGTAGCCCTCGATCTCAGCCACGATCTCCTTCTGCACATCCAGGGGCGGGAGGGGGATTTGGATCTCTCCAACCGCTGCTGGGTTGGCACGGGAGAGTGAACCGCCGACCCCAGTAATCGTCTGCATGAAGGGCACGTGGAAGAAATCCGAAATGAGAACTTGACGAAGAAACTCGGGCACAACCTCATCGCTCGCAAAGACGATCCACTCGGTCGACGCAAGCTGTCGCCGACCGTCCGCATTCTCGCGAACCACCCATCCTCGGCGGATGTGCGGGATGATGCGTGACAACAAAACGTCGCCAGGAGCGACAAGCTTCTTTTGGGACCCGATTTCTCCGCCGCGCAGCAATTCCGTCCGCCCCGCGTCAAAAGCAGGAATGCTCCACAACTCGAACAACTCGTCGGGAGTGTTTCGAGGATCGACGGTCTTTACTCCCTCTTTCATGAATCGCCGAACTGGCACCAGCGGGTAAGTTGAGGTTGATGCAACCCTCTCCCGATACCGCTCCCCGCTCAGGTTGTATTCACCATTCGCGGCGATCTTCTCCTTCGCCACTATCAGGCCGAGGGTGGGCTGCAATTCCTCAAGCGGTTCGCGTGCGCGGAGTTTGGCGAGATATTCGGCAAGCTCAGCCGCGACCTGCGGGAGGTCATTCTTTTCGATGGCGCGGCGCTGAGCGCCGAGACCGAAGCCGTCGTTCTCAATCTTGAAGAAGGCGATCGTGTCGCTCTGCTTTGCAATTGTCTTGTCGAGAATCAGGACGGAAGTCTTGACGCCGGAATAGGGGTTGAACACGCCCGCCGGTAGGGAGACGACGGCGACGAGATACTCCTCCACCAGCATCTGCCGCAGTTGTTTGTATGCGTTCTGGCTCTGAAAGATGATGCCCTCGGGCACGATGATGCCGGCACGACCGCCAGGGGTCAGGTGCTCGGCCATGTAGTCCACGAACAGCACCTCGCTGCGCTTGGATTGCACAGAAAAGCGCTTGTGCGGCTTGATGCCACCTTTCGGCGACATGAAGGGTGGATTGGCGAGGATCACATCGGCGAGCTCGTTCCACTTGTCCTCGGAGGTGAGGGTGTCGTACTCGTCAATGTGCGGATCCGTGAAGCCGTGCAGGTAGAGGTTCACCAGCGACAGGCGCACCATGTCGGGCGAGATGTCGTAACCCTTGAAGTTCTTCGCGAGGCGACCCTTGTCGTCCGGCGTCAGGGTGGAGTCCCCGTTGGCGTCGGTGTTGGCGCGAAGGATGTGCTTGTAGGACGAGATCAGGAACCCAGCGGTGCCGCAGGCGGGGTCGAGGATGGCCTCGTTCTTCTTCGGGTCGACGATCGCAACGATGAAGTCGATGATGTGGCGCGGCGTGCGGAACTGCCCGGCATCGCCCTGCGAATCGAGAACGGAGAGCAGATACTCGAAGGCGTCGCCGAGGCGTTCGGAGTGATCGTATTCGAACTCGCCGATGATCTTGAGGAAAGCGCGCAGGGTCTCCGGGTCGCGATAAGGCAGATAGGCGTTCTTGAAGATCGCGCGGAAGAGAGGTGGAATGCCGGGGTTCTCCGGCATCTTCGTAATGGCCTCGGCGTAGAGTTTCAGGATCTCGTGGCCGCCGAGCCCGGAACGCATCAGCTTTGCCCAGCCGTAGCGGGCGAATTCGCCGGCGAAGAACTTGCGCTTGCCGCCGAGCTCTTCACTCTCAGCGTCCATGTCGTCCATGAACTTGTAGATCAGGGCAATGGTGATCTGCTCGACCTGCGATTTTGGATCAGGCACCTTGCCTACAAGGATATCGCGGGCGGTGTCGATGCGGCGTTTGGTTTCGGTGTCGAGCATACAATTCCTTTATTTACATGGATGGGCAGGATAGACAAGATAAGAATCAATCCTGTTCATCCTGCTTATCCATATTCTATTTTCTCAGGCGGCGAACTGGTTCAACGAGACGTAATCCTTGACGTAATCGGGAATGAGGAAGCGGTACTTCTCTGGCACAGCGCGGAAGTCGCGGGTGGAGAAGAACGGGTTGGTGGCCAGGTCGGTGAACTGCTTGCTCTCGATGATGTGGCGCACCTGGCCGCTGATGACGTAGGCTTTGAAGTAGGTCTTGATGGCCGGGATGGCTTTGGCCTCTTTGGGCTTGCAGTCGGTAACGAACTTGGCGAACTCCTCTTCCAGCAGCTCGTCCTTGGACTTGAAGCGCGGGATGAGGCCGAAGATCTTCTCCATGATTTCGCGCAAGCTCAGGAGACGGTCCACGGCGGCGGCCTTGCGAAGCTTGTCGAGGGTGTAGTACTCCTTGGGCTTGTCGAAGACCTTGCGGTTCACGTAGTCGATAACTCGGTCCCATTGACCGGCTTCGACGGCGGCAACAATGGTCTCGTTCTCGCGCACGGTGTCCTCGAATTTCTCGAAGAACATGCGGTCGATCTTCATCCCTTCGTAGCCGATGGTCTCCTCCTTGACCATGGAGAGGATGTCGGCGCCCAGGTGCTCGTAGGTGCCGCCGACCACCACCGGGCCTTCGCCGCCTTCCCCCTCCCTGCCTTTGCCTTTGGGCAGGGGAAGCTTCAGCACCTCGTCGTAGTTGAACTCCTCCTCAAAGTATTCGCAGTTGGCGAAGAAGTCGAAGAGCTTGAAGGTGGTCTTTTGTGGCTGCGAGACGCCATCCTTAAGACTGTCGTCGAAGAGCTGTTCGAGGAAGTTGTGATTGCGGGTGCCGCGCCCCTTGATCTGAATGAAGTCCGTCGGCGAGAAGATCGGACGGATGAGGCCGAGATTGAGGATGTCGGTGCAGTCGTATCCCGTGGTCATCATGCCAACCGTTACGCAGACGCGCGCCTTGCTGGTCTTGTAGGCGGGCAGGAAGTTGGCAGAGCCGAGCAGGTTGTTGTTGCTGAAGTTGATGCTGAACTGCTGGGCGTCTGGGATCTGCGAGGTGACCTGCACGGCAAAGTCGGATTGGTACTTGCCGGGGAACATGCGGTCGGCCATCTGGTTGAGGATCTGCGCCAGCTTCGCGGCGTGGTTCTGACTGACGGCAAAGATGATGGACTTACCGATCTCACCGCTCACCGGATCGCGCAGGGCGTTCTCCAGGAAGGTCTTGCATAAAAGCTGGTTGGTGGCGTCGGCGAAGAAGCGCTTCTCGAACTCCCGCTGTTTGAAGGCCTCCCGTTGGTCTTCGCCCATGTCGTCGGTAAACGCGACCACGAAGCCATCTTCGGAGAGCAGCTCGGTGGTGATCTCGGTGCGGGCATCGACGATGGTGGGGTTGATGAGGTAGCCATCCTTCACGCCATCAAGCAGCGAGTAGCGGAAGGTGGGTTGGCTGTCTTCGCAGCCAAAAGTGCGGTAGGTGTCGAGCAGCAGACGGCGCTCGAATTCGCGCGGGTCCCGAATGGTAGGCTTGGCCTTGTCGAGCTTCTTGAGGTAGTCCCGAGGCGTGGCGGTGAGGCCGAGCTTATAGCCGATGAAGTAGTCGAAGACGGCGCGGGCGTTGCCGCCGATGGAGCGGTGGGCTTCGTCGGAGATGACCAGGTCGAAATCGGTCGGCGAAAAGAGCCGCTGGTACTTGTTGTTGAAGAGCAGCGACTGCACCGTGGTAACGACGATTTCCGCATGCCGCCAGTCGTCGCGGTTCTCCTTGTAGATCACCGTCTGAAAGTCGGCGGACAGCAGCGCCGCGAAGGTCTTCTTGGCCTGATCCTCCAGCTCAAGGCGATCAACCAAAAAGAGGACGCGCCGGGCGTTGCGGGAGCGCAGGAACAGTTTGATGACGGCGCCGGCCGTGAGGGTCTTGCCCGTGCCCGTGGCCATCTCGAACAGGAAGCGGTCCCTGCCGTCTTTCACTGCCCGTTGCAGGGCGTGAATGGCCTTCAACTGATAGGGCCGCAAGAAATGCAGTTTGTTAGCCTGGATGTAGCCGGGACGCTCCCCCTCGTTGCGCCATGCCGCTTCAGATTGGTAGTTCGGGCGCTGGGTCAGCACGATGTAGTCGTCGTTCACTTGGTCCTCGATGAGGCGTCGCGGGTTGGGCGTGACCTGCTGATAGCCGATCACCGAGTCCGGTGTAGGGAAGGACGTGATAACGTACGGGTTGCCGCGCTCCAGGTCCCAGAAGTAGTGCAGGTTGCCGTTTGAAAGGATCACAAACCGGCAGTTTTGGGACCTGGCGTACTTACGGGCCTGCTCCTTGCCAACGAGCGGGTTCTTGTCCTCCGATTTCGCCTCAAGGACGATGAGCGGGAAGCCTTTCGTGTCGAGCAGCAGAAAGTCGATGAAGCCCTTATTGATCTTCTCGAAGTTCTCGCCCAGCGCTTCGAGATCGGACGACTTGATCGTGACGCTGAGCTCGAGGCGGATGTTGGCGGGCGCGGTCCCTTCCAGAAAGAAGCGCCAGCCTGCCACTTCGAGCAGCTTGTTGATCTTGATTCGGGCTGTGGCCTCTTTAACTGACATTCAGCTTCTCCTTGTCAACCCGTCGTTTTCAAGCGTCTTAACAACTGGCGCATCAGCCGCCCGCGAAGCGGGTCAGCTGCATGCACTTGTTGGGCGGCTGTGCATCCTGAAAACCTACAAGTCTCTGGTTTAGAGAGCATCATGGCTCTCAACTCTTCCGGGTAGGTGACTGCGTAAACCTTGACCACCTAAGAGTAGTCGCCAAGCAGCTGATTAGCAATAGCCTCTACTACTCCAACATGAACTGCATTGCCTAATGCCTTGAAGGCTTTTCCTCGAGATTTTGGTAGCTTGTGGTGGTCCGGAAAACCTTGTAGTCTCAGCCCCTCGACTCGAGTTAAGAATCTTTGTTGTGGCCCAATTACTGGAATCTGAGTGTTTGTCATAGCCACCAATGAAGGTGAGGAAGAATATCGCTTTACCCTTAGGCCAGATGGTCGGAACTGAAGCACATGCTTCCATAAATTTCTTTCTTCTCCTTTACAATTCCATTCGAGCTTACGAAATGAGGGGGGAAAGCTCCAAAGCTTTTCAACCCATTCTTGCGGGAAGTATTCTCGGTGCTTCTGAAACCATTCTCGATTCCAACGAATAAAGTCAATTTTCCACTTAGCGAATTTGGCCTCTTTAGCTCTAGCGTAACTAGGTAGCAACTGTAACAGTTCTTCGCGTGAAGGAGATACTGTTGAGAAATGACCATCCAGAGACCGCTTTAGCTCCTCGATTGGTGCTACATAAGGGGTGTAATCTGCAAAAGGATAGATGGCACCTATCTCATCACCCCAAATTGGGAAAGATGGGAGGGATGCTTCTTCTGAGAATTGTGACAAGAATAGATTCCAATGCTCTATGCACTCGCGCTGACTATTGGTAAGATGAGTTTCTAAAAGATCTTGCTCAGTCAATTCCGTTGCAGGTTGGACGATGGCGCTTAGGTTGGTCACGTGCTTCCGGTTTGTAAGAGGAAAGGGATTCTCGGGGAGATTCCCTTGCTTTGCAACAATGAAAAACCTCTCGCGTGAGTGGGGGAACCCCAAATGGTGCGGTGAGATCAGCCCTGGCCCACCACTGGTGATATGCTCAGTTCCGCGCACGTCATAACCCAGAGCTTCTAGCTTTTCCCGAACAATTTGCCAGGTGCGGCCATTGTCATGCCGCTCAAAGTTTCCTACGTTTTCCAGGATTACGTATGAGGGTTGGCACTTGTCCAGAACAAACACTATCTCGTCAAACAGGGTTCCTTGGTCCCTGTCACTCATCCCCAATTGAGATCCAGATTTCGAGAAAGGCTGGCAAGGAAAGCCAGCACATAAAATCTCATGAGGTGGCACTTTATCTGTGCATTCATGTATATCCCCAGAAGTTTTTGGCTCTGCTTCAGGAAAGTTCTCAATGTAGAGCGAGCGAAGCTCGTCGTCGATCTCGGAAGCGAAAACACACTCATGTCCAAGCCTTCTCAATGCTATATGAAAGCCACCAAGACCAGCAAAAAGGTCAACAAATCTCATCTGGATACGGCCCTTCACCTTGCATGTTCAAGCATTTTATAACGCTCAATCACCACTTCTCTTACTAATTCTGCAGCAGCTTGCGGGTCTCGCTTGATATCCGTCTCCCAAAGTCTGAGAACGCTCCAGCCATCTGCTTCTAACAAAGCGTTATTCAGCCTGTCTCGCTCAATATTGCTCTCTACCTTCGAGAGCCAGTACTCTGCATTCGTGCCCTGGCAGAGCTTTGATTTAAGCTCTTTCCAGTTGCGACCGTGCCAAAAATCACCATCGCAAAAAACTGCTACGCGTGCGCGGGCAAAAACGATATCGGGGTTGCCATGCAAGGCTCCCACGTTTTTTCGGTACGGCAAGCCCATCCGCCACAATTCATTCCGCAGCATTTTTTCATGCTGCGTGCCAGTGCGTCGATTGTGACACTTTGCCCGCGAGCTTGCTTCCGATGCTGCCTTTAGGTCAGTGAAAGAAGGAGACTTTACCATGAAGAATCAATCTTCCAAGTCGGCTAACCGCTGTTCTATCCAGGCATTTAGTTCTTGCCTGAAGGCCATATCTTGTACGCCATCTGAAAGCAAATTGACAATTCGGACTCTGTCAAACAAGATGCCCTTGTCTACAGATGCCTCATGCCATTCATAGTCGTTAACAACACGAGGAACCGCAAACGCTTTGACAGGGCTGCAGCCCCAATGCACGTATTGACGCCAAGCATCTAATGGCACGGGAAGCTTATCCTTCCAGTTTTGCCCAACGGTGCTTTGTATGAGAACAACAATTTGGCTTGATCTCCTATCCACAAATGGAATCCAGCCAACGACGTCTAAGCCTCTGTCATTGAAACGAGCGGGGGGAGACTCACAGAACCTTTCCCCTAATACCTCTGCAACCCTTCGGACTTTGCGCTTGATTCGAGACTCTTCCTCCTCGTTGGGGCTATCATCGGGATCAGAAGGCCAGCCAAAAACAACGGCTTGCCCAGAAAGATAGCAGCTTATCGCCTCACGGCTAAGTCTCTCGAACAGCTTAGCTGGACGGTGAGCGCGCCCCTGTCCACCATAAAGCGATAGGAGGAGACAAGCCAGGTATTCGGGTGGCTGATGATCTATTTCAGGCTCTATGAAGCGATCCTCAACGCGAAAGAATGACCGCGAGTAAAGTCGTTGTCGCCTTTCTAACTCACGCCAAATGCCGGCAATAAAGGCTTCAGAAGGCTCTTCTCCCGCGACACCTTCAATCGCAGAAGCTGCAGCCGCTTTAGAGAGACTATTGCTTGAGACTAAAATGCTCAATTCAACCCAATCGGCAAGTCCTGTAGGCGAGTCTGGATTAGGTATCTCAATCATCGGTGCTCCTCACGATCTTGAGTAATGCCTTGATTGTCTGCTCGCACTTTTCTGCCTCGGAAATCACTTCCGGCGTCTTGTGACGGTGAGCAACTCCTAAAGCTCCTTCAAGCTTAAGGTTCGCCGTGCTTAGATATTTTAGCAACATTTTTTCTTCACCGTCAGTTCGCTCATAAGCGCCTTCTAAATCTCCGGTTCTCTCAAGATATGAAACTGCCTCAGCACTATTCACAATGTGTGATAGACGATTCGTGATAAGACGCGAATCTGTTATTACGCGCTCTTTCTTACCATCTCCAAAAATCCAAGTAACCAGAACTCTCAGGTCATCTAGGTTTTCTGTCGCCACCGGCTCGTCGGGATTTACTTCTGCTAGTCTCCTGGGTAATCCTAAGAATCGTTTGATATTTCCTTGTCCAATAGCAAGCAACAAGAGTGAGAAATCTCTCTTAGCTCGTCTTGTGTCGAAATCGAATTCGTTTTCTACTTGCTCCAATAACTTGTAGGCCACATAACTCTGAGTTGTTGAGCCTCGTTGCTTGTCTCCAATTTGCTCCTGTACTTGCTTGATAGACAAGCCACTTTCAGTCAACTGAACTATGTATCGCGCTTTGGCATAGGAATCCCATTTTTGAATCCCCATGATATGCCGGACGCCCAAGTACGGTGTCACTTCACTTCGCCTCAAATAGACAATAACTGGAAGGATTCTCAAGTCATCCGCCACTTGTTCAGATAGGCTAGGCCAGTGCTTGATCCGGAGCTTTTCTCGCAATTCCAGGTCTAGCAAAAGCCTTGCCGTTGCAAGCCTTCTGTTTCCCTCAACCACTATCAATTCGGTGCTGTTTCTGTTAATAAAATCCTGAAATTCCTTTGAATTCGGATCAATATCTTCAAGCTCACTGGGCAGCTTATGAGGTACTGCAACCAGAGGCTCCGCGTCGAAGTATCCATTCTCCGCCATCGAGTCCGCAAGCTCATCTAAGTAGAATTCTTTATAGAGCACATTGAGCAATTCCTCTTCGCTTTTACCTTGCGCTTCTTCAGGAAGTCTGGGGTTTTGGCTGTCTAGGTGAAGCAAGCTGACCGGCTTGTTTACCTGAGGGCGTTTTCGTCCGTAGCCAGAGAATCTCACATCAGTCATGACACAGTCCTCCATGCAGTCTACCCACTGTCTGTAAAGCGAGAGCAGCGGGGGGAGCGTCGTATAATTATGAGTAAAGCTTCCAAACAACCCATCAGCCTAACACGTATTGTTCCGAGATTGATTATATATCATATCAGCAAGATTCGCTAATTCGTGGGTATCTCTTGTCCGAAATCTACTGGCCAATTGCTCCACCACTGAACGGTCTGCGCATAACCGGCGGCTTTGGAAGCCATGTCGGGATAGAGATTGTATTGGTTCAATCGTTTTCGGACAAATCGATGGCACTAAAATGCTACAACTCTCCTCAGTTCTT
>QLUN01000209.1 GCA_018725455.1 Chloroflexota bacterium | reverse complement strand
CGATGATGATCGCAATTATGCCCGTGGTTTGTCCTCCAGCAGCGCCTGCTGCACCAGCCAGACCAGCAGCGCCTGCTGCACCAGCCAGACCAGCTGGACCGCGCTCACCGGGGGCACCGGGGTCACCCTTCGGGCCAGTCAGCCCTATCGGGCCGCGCTCGCCGGGGGCACCGGGGTCACCCTTCGGGCCAGTCAGCCCTATCGGGCCGCGCTCACCGGGGGCACCGCGATCACCCTTCGGGCCAGTCAGCCCTATCGGGCCGCGCTCACCAGGGGCACCCTTCGCGCCGGTAAGATCAGGAACCGTAAAGGTTGCCTTGCCCGATCTGTCCCTAGCGTCGGTGGCGACAATGGGGTATGCGCCGGTCTCGATGATCGGCGCCGTCAGCATGGCGGTAAACTTGCCCTCTCTATCAGCAGTTATCGTTGCCGGAACGGTAGGAACCGGTTTCCCGTCAAAGGTAAGCGTAATCACCGAGAGGGGCGTGAACCCAACTCCTGAGACGGTGGTGGCCAGTCCTTTGGCCGGGGTGAGGATGAGACCCACCGGCGCAATCGCTACCCGTACGGCGTAGAGATCGAGGAGTTCCGTGGTCCCCGTCAGGTCTCTCCAGTGAGTTAAGGGGAACGTTTCACCTACCGGATAACCGGCTACCTCGAATCTGATCACCGTTTTGGCGTGCCCATGGACAGCAACCATAAGGGTAAAGCGCCCCGCAGCAGCGGTCTCGGCACGCCCTGCTTCTACCCCTTCTATCCAGGCGGTAACAAGCGTCCCTTTAACAACTGGCACAGCCCCCAGATGTGCCGTACCGAGGAAAGTCATCGGCGGTGGCCCCCAAGCAAAGGTGGCGGTGGGGAGCAGCAGCAACGCTGCCACTGCCAGCACCGCAACTAAAACTTTCAGTTTAGACATTCATCCCTCCTTAAGTACTTACTTTTAGCCATTGTTTAATTGACTTGTGCGACTTCTGAATTGCCCTGCGGGCTTCTGCCACTAACAATGGCCTCCCGACCAGGCATTTCTGGATAGCTACCTGTGCCCGGATGGGGAAACCTTGTTCCCCGGCACATCGTTGCATCAAAGGCATCAAGCTCACTATCCGGGGGGTGTCCCGGGCTTTCTATCGGGGCACCCCCCAAAATCATCAAGTCAGATCTTTAGGGTATCCAGCCACGGTTGTGCCAGCCGGCGCTGAGCGTCCACCTCATCCCACCGACGAGAACAGCTTCAATAGGTTCTTTGAGGAAGAACCAGTAAGCCATGCCGGCATCGAGATGTTCGAACCGCTTGGCTGGGTCTATCATGGCGTGCTTAATTGGGTCGGTATGATGCTGGCGCCACTCGCCGTCCATGAACCTCCAGACGCTGTGGTCGAGGCGGCCCCAGATGGCATGGAAGCCCTCCTTCACGCCAATCCTCGGCACACCCGGCTCAATGGTGTAGCTCGCCCGAGCAAATATGAGTGGGAGTGATTCTGGTGCCGGGCTGGCAAAATCTCGGACGTAGGCGTAGATCTTCTGGGGACCAGATAGATCTACAGGGATGGTAATCCCGGTCGAAAAGGCCCCCAGGGCGTTAGTCAGCGCTTCGGGGGGAAGCATTATGTGACCAGGCGTTCTGCCCTTCCAGCGAATAACGATGGTGCTAAGGGCGGGGAAGCTCTCCCCCGCTACTATGACCGGCTGTCCTACGGGACCCTTGGGTGGCGTTAACTTAATGACGGGGCTGGGAATTGTGAGGGTCTTGTTATCAGCTATTCTCGGAACGGCCTCTTGATGGACGAAGATAGGGTGGGCGCCAGGAATTGCGAGAGGGATGGTAACTGAAGTGGTAAACCTACCGGCTGCATCAGTCGACACAAAGCCTATAAGCATCCCATCTATAGCAGCCCACCGAACGAGTACCCTTGCACCTCCAGGGAAGTGCTCCCCGCTTATCTTGATCGTGGTTTTCGGAACCGCTGTAGCTGGAGATAAGGTAATCGTTGGCACAGGCACTTCCACCGTAAAAGTCACCGTGTGAGTAATGGCACCACCAACAGCGGTGACAAAGTAATCATCTGCGACTCTTGTCGGAACTACGAAGGTGGTTCCGAAAGCGCCGCCGGTGCCAGCCCTTACTGTTACTACTACTGGTTTTAATGGGGCTACTGCTCTTGGGTCAAAGGTCACCCTAACGCTCTCTTCCGCCGCGAACCCAACTCCGCTGACCGCTACCTCCTGGCCCACCGGGCCTTTGGTGGGATCGATGGTGATGCCACCAATGGTGTAGGGCTCCGAGGTGATCCCGGCAACCGTTAAGGTATAAGT
>QLUN01000208.1 GCA_018725455.1 Chloroflexota bacterium | reverse complement strand
CCCTGAAGCATATCTTGAAGAACCACCTGGCGATAGCTTCCCGCAGCAAGGTTCTGGATAAACCATCCGATGAAAACGAGCCATAACCACCCCCAGTCTCTCAAAAAGATCGTCATCCAGATACCGCCGAAGATAAAGAGATAGCCCACGCCTCTGCCGGCGGCTGAGGCCACTCTAGTAGCACGCCGCAGGTTGCCTGTCTGCCACCAGATAATCGACCGCAGCACACGCCCCCCATCCAGGGGGAACCCGGGGATAAGATTGAAGACAGCAAGAGTGATGTTGATCCTGCTCAGCCAGGCGGCTAAGGCCGTCAGGGGTTCGCTCATCCCTTGCGCTGCTAGCCAAATAACCGCAAATGCTATCCCCAGGGCAAGGCTGGTGGCCGGCCCCGCCAGAGCCACACGAAATTCAACGCTCGGCCGCCCCGGCTCCTGGGATATCTGAGCTACTCCGCCGAGGATGAAGAGGGTAATCGAATGAACCGGAATCCCTGCCGCCTGTGCCACCAGGCTGTGGGCTATCTCATGGGCTAGCACCGAGCAAAAGAAGAGAACGCTCGTGGCAAGGCCAAGGGCCACATGTACGGTCACGCTCCAGTGTGGATAGGCCATGGGGAAGTAACCAGCTGCCAACCCCCCGGTCACCAGGGCGAAAATGATGAACCAGGAATAATGCAACCTTATCGAGATACCGCGGAAGTTGCCCAGGGAAATTCCTGCTTTAAGCATCTTGTCCTCCTCAATGACACCCTATTTTCTGGGATCTGCAGTGCCCTCAATGAGAAGGGCTTCACTACTAAATTTCTTCCAGGATCATGTCCGCCTCATTGCCACAGACCTTACAGACAAAGGTTCCCTTCTTTGCTCCGGGCCTGTCCTTGTGCTCTGCCGGGCTGCTCTCCTCCTCCTTGATTATCAGGCTGGCCTCGTTGCCACAGTTTTCACAGACATAGGTGTGCTTGTGCTCTCCCGACATTCCACTTCACCCCTTTACTTAATCCGGCGACCGATCCGCTGCCCCAACTCGATGCATTCAGCCAGCTCCGCCTTCTCTGGAATCCACTTGACAGCAAGTTCAGGCTCGATCATTTCGATGCCGGTTTGCTCCATCTCCTGGTATATCGCCTTCGTCGCTCCCCCACTCCATCCGTAAGAGCCGAAGGCGGCGCCCATCTTTCCCCTGGGTTTAAGCCCTTTGAGATAACAGAGGAACTCGGCCACGGTGGGGAACATGCCATTGTTGAGAGTCGGCGAGCCAACGATAATCGCCCTGGCATCCAGCACTTCGGTCATAACATCACTACGGTCCGATCCCGTGAGCTCGAATACCTTGACCTCCACCCCCGCTGCAGTAAGGCCCTCCTCAATCGCCCGGGCCATTTGAGCGGTGCTGCCCCACATGGTATCGTAGATAACCAGAGCCTTGTTGATGGTCTCCCCGGCACTCCAGTTGGTATAGGCTGAAACTATCTTCTCCGGGTCAGAACGCCAGATCACGCCGTGACTGGGCGCAATCGTCCTGATAGTCAATGCCGCCAGCTTCTTCAATGCCCCGGACATCAGGTGGCCGAAGGGCATCAGTATATTGGCATAGTATTTCGCCGCTTCCTGCATCAGGACAGCGCCATCGACTTCATCATCGAAGCGCTGCGAGCTGGCCAGGTGCTGACCGAAGGCGTCGCTGGAGAATAGTATCTGGTCCTGTGGCAAGTAGGTGATCATCGAGTCAGGCCAGTGCATCATGGGGATTGGGATAAAGGTGAGTTTCCTCTTGCCTAGCGAAAGCTCGTGGCCCTCTTTGACTGGAATCAGACGGCAGTCCAGATGGAAGTGTTTCTTGAGACCCGCCTCGCCGAACTTCTCCATAGTGATAAACTGGGCCTTCGTGGCCTCAGCTATCATCATAGGCAGAGAACCCGAATGATCCATCTCTACATGATTCGATACCACATAGTCGATATCACCAGGGTCGATAATCTCTTTGATCCGCCGCAGCATCTCAGGGAAGAACGGCGCCTTGACAGTGTCTATAAGAGCGATTTTCTCATCCATGATGAGATAGGCGTTGTAGGTAGTGCCGCGATGAGTAGAATACCCATGAAAGTTCCTGATGTTCCAGTCAATGGCGCCAACCCAGTAAACGCCTTCTGCTAGCCGCACGTTGCTCACCAAGTGCCTCCTTCTTTCTGTCGGTCCCTACCCGGACTTCGACTTCTACCAAACCCAGGTTTAAACCCTACATCTTCTCAAACTCATCCTTGCTTGCCCCGCAGACCGGACATACCCACTCATCGGGTAAGTTCTCAAATGGCGTTCCGGGC
>QLUN01000207.1 GCA_018725455.1 Chloroflexota bacterium | reverse complement strand
AGCCGATATGTCCAGGGACTTCTGGGACCGAGTTTAAACCTACATTCCGCACTCTCGGAACATAGGATTCATGAATTTGTCGGCGGGCTGAATGCCTATGAATCAGTGAGTTGCGCTATTCATAGGGAACATGCCTCTCCTTTATTTTTTTAAGTATTTTCGACTTTTCGGCGGTTTCCACTTCGGAAAGCCGTTTCAGCGCGGCCTTGAATTCCTTGTAGACTCGTACGCGTTCGCCGGTCTTCTCGACATCGACTCGCCTGATGACCTGGCAACATGCCTTCCCTTTTCGGCGCGTGCTCAATACCCAAACGGGATGAGCCGGCCGCCGCGCGCAATGGCAATTCGCCTTGCCGCATCTCCTCATCACCAACGAGAGACTGCCAGCCAGGAGCGGGGTATCCGAGAGTAGCTGGTCGAGTATTTCGGCCCGCTTCCGCTCCAGTTTGCGGATTTCCACAGAGGCGTATTTTTTCTTCTTGACCATTTCTTGTATGTTATTATAATATAAAAAACATATAAGGCAAGGAGAAAATGAGCGTTCGATGAAAATTTCGCGGACCATCGGAAATTCGGAACTATTGAAGCATCATCTCGGTCCGCATCCCATCATCCGCCATTACCTGGAGCGGATGAATCTGCGCGGCGTGATCCTCGGTGCTCTCGGCTCGGGGCATCATCAGAGCATCGACCACGCGGAGGTGTTGGCCGTTCTCATTCACAATATCCTCGTTTCCCGGGGGCCGATGTATCGCATCAGAGAGTGGGCGGCAGGCATCGAGCCGGAGGCGCTGGGTATCACGGTGGAACAACTCCCGTGCCTGAACGACGATCGCATAGTCAGAACTCTCGAAGCACTGGCGAGCGAACGGGGGCGAAGTGTCTTTTTTCGTCTGGCGCTACGCGTGATCAAGAACTTTGAGATCGATCTTTCGCGCGTCCATTTTGACACGACAACGGTCACGTTTTCCGGGCAATACGCTACATCCCATGCCGAACCGAAAATCGCCAGAGGTGTCAACAAGGATCACAGGCCTGATCTCAAGCAGCTTCTCTTCGGCCTCAGCGTCGCTTCCGATGGCGCGGTGCCGCTTTCCCACCACATCTTCAGCGGCAACCGGACCGACGACTCCGTTCATGTCATCAACACCAATTCGCTTAGGCGGCTTATCGGGCGCGATGATTTTGTGTATGTGGCCGACAGCAAGCTCTGCACGAAAAAGAACATGGGCCACATTGCCGACTATGGCGGTCTTTTCGTCACGGTCATGCCCCGCACGCGCAAGGAGGATAAGGATTTCCGAAAACTGATCCGGGATGGCGCGAAGCCGGTTGCCTGGTCGACGATTCACGAGAAACCAAGCGCCCGCCGCGCGACTGATCCGCCCGACATCTATCAGACCACGTCAGCGGGCCAAGAGAAGAGCGAGGAGGGGTATCGAATCATATGGATCAGGAGTTCGCAGAAGATGGCGTTTGACCGGATTGGCCGTGAAGAGAGCATTCGGAAGGCGGAGGCGGATCTTCACGAGTTTTCTGCCAAGGTCGGCTCGCGCGCATGGCAAAAGCCGAAAGCCGTCAAAGAGCGTGTTCGCAAGATCCTGGCCGTCCACAGAGCGACGGAATACTTCGAGACTCGCATAGCCACGTTCACTGAGACCGAATTACGGCATACTCGCCGCGGCCGTCCTCGACCCGACGATCCGATGGTCAAGGTTCGTTATAGGAGAATCAGACTCGAAGCGACGAAAAACAAGGATGCCATTCGTCGGGCGGCGCGCGAGGATGGCGTATTCCCGCTGATAACCAATATTGAGGCGGCCGCCAAGCGGAAAATTCTCGAAATCTATAAATACCAGCCCTACCTGGAGAAACGCTTTGAACTCACAAAAAGCGAATACGGGGTTGCCCCGATCTTCCTCAAGAAACCCATCCGCGCAGTCGGATTGCTGCACGCCTATTTCATCGCGATCATGGTTTCATCATTGATCGAGCGGCAAGTGCGGGCGGAGATGAGAAGAAGAGGTCTGATGAAGATCGCCATCCTCCCCGAAGGCCGCGAAAGCAGTACGCCGACAACGCCTCGGATAATGGATAATTTTGCCCGCGTCGAATGGAACGAATTTCATGAAGGAGGCCGTCATGTGAATTTTCCGATCGAGTTGAACCATGAGCAGATGCAGCTCATCGAGCTGACTGGAGTACCGATTACGCTATACCAGTAGCCGCGAATCCCGACTTCAATAATTCACCGATGGTGCGTCTCAAAAGTGCGGAATGTAGGGTATCAACAATCAATGGCGGGTCATATTTCGGTGGAATGACGGTCGTGTT
>QLUN01000206.1 GCA_018725455.1 Chloroflexota bacterium | reverse complement strand
CCGAAGGTGCGGCTCCACTGCTCATTCCCCTCTGAATCGGTCTTTATCAGCCAGAGATCATACCAACCTGCGCCAAAAGACATTGTCTCTCCGGTGATGATAAATCCGCCGTCATCTGTCTGCTGGACTGAGAAGCCTATGTCCCGTTCCGCACCACCGAAGGTGCGGCTCCACTCCTCGTTCCCCTCAGAATCGGTCTTTATCAGCCAGAGATCATCCCAACCTGCGCCAAAAGAGCCTGTCCATCCGGTGATGATAAATCCGCCGTCATCCGTCTGCTGGACTGAGCGGCCCCTATCACAGTGTGCGCCACCGAAGGTGCGGCTCCACTCCTCGTTCCCCTCTGAATCGGTCTTTATCAGCCAGAGATCATACCCACCGGCGCCGAAAGAGCTTGTCATTCCGGTGATGATAAATCCACCGTCAACAGTCTGCTGGACTGAACGGTCCGAATCCCATCCTGCGCCACCGAAGGTGCGACTCCACTCCTTATTCCCCTGAGAATCGGTCTTTATCAGCCAGAGATCAGACCCACCGGCACCAAAAGACTCTGTCCCTCCGGTTACGATAAACCCGCCGTCGTCCGTCTGCTGGACTGAGTTGCCCCAATCCCATCCTGCGCCCCCGAAGGTGCGGCTCCACTGCTCATTCCCCTCTGAATCGGTCTTTATCAGCCAGAGATCATACCAACCTGCGCCAAAAGAGTCTGTCATTCCGGTGATGATAAATCCGCCGTCATCCGTCTGCTGGACTGAGTGGCCAAAATCCCATTCTGCGCCACCGAATGTGCGGCTCCACTCCTCGTTCCCCTGAGAATCGGTCTTTATCAGCCAGACATCATACCCACCGGCGCCAAAAGACACTGTCGCTCCGGTGATGATAAATCCCCCATCGTCGGTCTGCTGGACTGAGAAGCCCCAATCAGGACCTGCGCCCCCGAACGTGCGGCTCCACTGCTCAGCGGGCGCAGGTACTGTCACCTCAAAAGTAGCACTGTGATCTACAGTGTCACCCAGGCTAAAGGACTCGCCAGGAGGTGCGGCGCTGGCTATCGCGCCTGGCGCAGCCCAAGCACTGCTGCTGAAGACCAGCATGGCGCTCATGAGGATGGCGAAGATGTTGAAGGTAACTCTCTTTTTCATGGTTTCCTCCTCGTATAATATGTTTATGGAAGGGTTGGATTTAGACCCTTCACAAAAGGGGATGGCTCTGGGATAATTAGTCATGCCAGGTTAATCAGGGACAACTCTTTGCCTCCTTTCCCCGCCTTCGCGAGGACAAGGTTGCGCCGGATTACCCGGTGACTTCTATCGATAGTCTGTCCGTCCTGGTCGCCGGCGTGGACTTCTTACCCGCAGGATGTTCTACCACTTCTGCAATTAGCAAGAATCACAGCCCAGAATTCAGTTAACCATATAGACGAACCCAGAGTTCGCCTAATCCGCTCCGGTTTGCTAAATGTTAGCATCTCCGGTGGTAGCTGTCAAGCTCATTTCGGGCATGCTTGCGATCCAATGAAATGATAAACGGAGAAAACCTGGGGGCACCGTTGCGAGGATTAAACAAAACGGGCTTTTGTTTCGTTGACTGTCTGGAGTGTTTTCTGTAAACCCTCCCTCCAGGACAACATCCAGTTTGGCAGCGGGAAGATAGTAAGGCATTCAAGCGATGATGGTGTAGGTTCCCGCCGGTACGTGAAGGAAGAAGCTGCCGTCGGGGTTGGTGGTGGTTGAGTAGCCGTTGATGATAACCGTTCTCCACTATGCTCGGTGCGACCCTGAAGGTGAGCCCGACCGATAACCACTGCTGGAGGAGGTACAGCTTGCGGTGACCTGGATATCGAGCTTGTTAAACCATCATTGTCAACCACTGTCAGAGATACGGTGTAATCTCCCGCTTCCGGATAGGTGTGTTCAACAACTGGATGATCGGCAATTACAACGCTCTCATCTCCAAATCTCCACATATACTGCCTTATGTTGCCATCCGCATCGTAAGACTGACCGGCATTGAACGATACCTCTTGACCAACCAGCGGAACCGGTGGATTAAAGGTAAATGTGGCTTCAGGTGTATAGAACACTAAGCGCCTAATGCACTGCCATGGCTCAATAGTTCACCCTCACGCCCCTTGCCCTGAGTTCGGGGATATAAGTATTGAGGGACTCTTCACTCAAAGGATTCCCTCGAAGGTCAATCCCATCGCCTTGAGAAAGTCCCTTATTATCGATAAGAGGTGAAACGTCACTTATCTGGTTCCTCCTAAGATCGAGCCCAGTCAGGTTGGTAAGGTTGGCAAGAGGTGAGATGTCACTTATCTGGTTCTCCCAAAGCCAGA
>QLUN01000205.1 GCA_018725455.1 Chloroflexota bacterium | reverse complement strand
TGGGCCGGTGGAGGGGGCAGGATTCGAACCTGCGTAGCCTTCCGGCGGCAGATTTACAGTCTGCTGGTATTAACCGCTCACCCACCCCTCCGCAATGTCACTCAATCTTTGCCTACCTCCAATTCTTTTGTTAATCTTTCAACCTTAGCATGTTTGCTCCTTTTTGGAGCCCGAGAGGGGACTCGAACCCACTAACCTGCCGATTACAAGTCGGCTGCGCTACCATTGCGCCACCCGGGCCTACACATTCATCCTCCAGACACTTAATTATAAACTGAGTCCACGGTAAAGTCAAGGGGATACCGAAATTTGATTGACACAGATTCCCCGATTGATCAACTACCACTTTGTGGCAATCGATAACACGTGTGGGAAACAGGTAAGGAACCACAGGGCTTCCTGATCGCTCGGGAAGCCCTGTGGTTTCCTGGCAACGCCATATTGTCCCACCCCGTTACCAGGGCAGTATCGTCTGCGCAGGGGCGTTTCACTTCCGTGTTCGGGATGGGAACGGGTGGGTCCACCCCGCTGTAGTCACCAGGAAACTATCATATTATAACACCTTCTCAACCGGATTTCAAGCGTTAGAAAAGCCCGGAGACACTCCCCGTCTTCACATCCACATCCACTCTTCTAAAGGCGGGATCGGAAGCAGTTCCCGGCATCATGCTGATAGCGCCGGCCATGGGACACAGGAACTTGGCGCCGGAGAAGACCAGGATATCGCGAATGGGCAGGGTCCACCCCTTCGGGACACCCTTCCGCGCAGGTTCATGCGACAGGCTGAGATGGGTCTTTACCATCATGGTAGCATAGTCATTATACTTGGGGTCACCTTCGATCATCTTGAGCTTCTCCTCGCCTTCAGGAGTCCAACTAACGCCGTCCCCACCATAAACCTCCCTGGTGACCAGGTCGACGCGGTCACGCAGTTTCATCTCCAGGGGGTAGAGGAATTTAAAGTCGGTCTTCTTCTCGCAGGCGTCAATGACCGCATCGGCGAGTTCCAGAGCTCCCTCACCACCCTTGGCCCAGTGAGTAGACGCCGCGCAACGCGCTCCGGCAGCTTCCGCGGCCTTCTTAACCATCGCCACCTCGGCATCCGTATCGGTGTGGAAGCGGTTAATGCAGACCACCGGGTTGATGCCGGACTTGCGGATCGTGCCAATATGGTGCACCATATTCACCATGCCTTTCTCCAGCAGTTTCAGGTTCTCCTTGCCGTACTCAGCAGGGAGGGGTATTCCGGGCACAACCTTGGGCCCGCCGCCGTGCATCTTGAGGGCGCGGATGGTGGTGGTCAGCACAGATACATGGGGCTTCAAGCCGCTGTAGCGGCATTTTACATTCCAGAACTTCTCAAAGCCGATGTCCGCCCCAAAGCCACTCTCGGTAACGTGATAATCGAACAGCTTGAGGCCAACCCGGTCGGCGATGATCGAAGACTGGCCTACGGCGATGTTGGCAAAAGGCCCGGCATGCACCAGACATGGCTGATACTCGGCGGTGCACATCAGGGTCGGGTTAATGGTATTACGCATCCAGGCGGTCATTGCGCCACCCACCTCGAGGTCACCGGTGGTCACCGGCTTGCCGCTCTTGTCAAAGGCCACGGTGATGTTGTTCAAACGTTCTCTTAAATCTGCCAGGTCCTTGACAATAGATAGAATTGCCATGCACTCGGAGCCCACGGCAATGCCGAACCTGGACTGCGTGGTGAAGCCATCCATGCGACCACCCAGGCCAATGACGATGTTGCGAAGGCTCTGGGCGCAGAAATCCAGAACCCATCCCATCTCCACCCGGCTAGGGTCGATATCAAGCCGGCGCATTCTGGTGAGCCTTTCGAGCTGCTCGTCATTGTAATTGCGCTCGTGCTGCATCCTGGCAGTAAGGGCCACCATCGCCAGGTTATGGGCATTCATGAGATCGTTGATGTCACCGGTGAGGCCCATGGAAAATTCGGTCATGGGGATGAGCAGGGCATTGCCGCCGCCGGCAGCGGTCCCCTTGATATTCATGGTGGGGCCACCCGATGGCTGCCTGAGGGCTCCACCCACATTTTTGCCGCGCGCTCCCAGACCTTCTATGAGGCCGCACGAGGTGGTGCTTTTCCCCTCACCCAGCGGGGTCGGGGTAATGGCAGTTACCTCGACATACTTGCCATCCGGCTTGTCCTTGAGGCGCTCGATGATCTTCAGGAAGTCGAGCTTACAGAGCCGCCCCATGGGTATTACCTCATCCCTTTGCAGGCCTAATTTCTCCCCCCAGTCATTGGGAGTAGGCATGTTTACTTCCGCCGCTTCGGAGATCTGCCAGTCCTTCATCTTCGTGGCATCATAAGCCATAGATATCCTCCTCT
>QLUN01000204.1 GCA_018725455.1 Chloroflexota bacterium | reverse complement strand
AAGGTAGCTTGTAGAAATGAGCCATCTGTGCCCCGGCCGCATTGAGCAATCCCATCTCAACGGAGCCCGCCAGATACTTCAGATCGCGCAGATCGGTGCTGCTGGCTACTGAGCCAAAGATGACCGGAGACCCGGGATTAGTGATCTGGGTAAGCATCACCCCCATCAGGGAGTCCACCGTCTGGATCACCAGATTCCCGGCAAGCGTCACCGGCGAAGTGGCTCCGCACAATGGTTCCGCGGGACACACCAGAGGTATGCCCGCCCGGGCAACGGTCACCATCAGGTCGCCATAGTGTTTGTCCATCTTCAGGGGACTTATACTGCAGGCAATCATGGATACGAGAGGACGCCGGCGGAGACTCTCACTGGAGCCGGAGACTATCTCTGCCATCCGGATCACCTGCCTGACCCCATCGAGGGTGTAAACGCCCCCCATGACGTGCTTGGTGGTGTTATCTAATCCAGCGAAGAAGCGGTTTACATCTACCTGCTCCACGGGCAGCTCACTGGGATAGGTGGGTAGCATGAACAGATGGATGTTATCCAGCCCATCAACCAGTCTGGCAATGCGCTTCAAGTCGTTCAGCGTGGCAACTTGCTTTTGCCCGGTATCCGGATGATAGATATACAGGGCAGTCCCGCCTGTCCCCGTATACACTCGCTTCCCACCGAGGAGTATATCGTGCTTCTCATCTCGACCACAGAGGCTGATCTCAGAAGGGGCGGTCTCAATAAGCTCCATCACCCTCTCCTGAGGAAGACGCGCCAGTCGCTTTTCCCAGTCAACCCGCGCCCCCGCTCCCTCGAACAGCTTCAGCGCCGACTCTGAATTAACCTCAAAACCCACCTCCTCGATCACCCGCATAGCGGTATGGTGTATCTTATGTATAGACTCCTCTGTGAGGGGCTTGAAGCTACCCCCGGACAGTCCCTTTCGAATCATAATTTACGGGCTTTTAGGCTGAAGGCTGAAGGCTATTAGTCTCCTTCAGCCTATCTTCCTTCATCCTTTAGCCTTCCTCCTCCCGCAGCAGTCGAGTTTGTCACAGGTCTTGCAGGGATTGTATTTCTCCACGCTGTCGCGGGACGGTCCAAGTCCGATGATTCCCGATATCGACTTCTGAGGAATCATCAAACACCTGTCGGTCAGGTGAACCCCAGCCAAATTCGCGTTCAACGCCCGGAATAGCACCTTCTGCTGCCTGATGTCCCAGTCACAGTAGCCCGGACTAAAGCGCCGGCTGGTCACCAGGCCCTGCTCATGGGCTAATTTCTCTATCTTGCCCTGCACAGAATCAGCCACCCTCTCAACAGCGTCCGACCCTATGGCGTCCAACAAAGCTGACTGGAGTATGTGATGGTGCTGCGCCAGCCAGGCAACCATGTCCTCCAGATAATCGCCAATCGTCACCACGAACATCACCACCCTCTGGCATTGCTCAAGCAGCCCGGCGATGACCTGACTGCGAAACACAATCGAACCTTCAACAAATACAGCCGGGCTCTCGATCAGCTCGACATCTCTGATGTCATACGAATACGAGGGATCGATGAGATGACGTGCATTTTCGGCATACTCATCGATCAAAGACGAGACACGGGGTGACGGATCGCAATCAACACCATATCCCATGTAACGACAAACACTCTTCCTATCGATCTCGCTATTTGCAGGCATATTGCTCACCTCCCTGCTGGTGATTAGTGATTGGTGATTAGTGACTGGGGGGTGGGGAGCTTAAAGCTTAAAACTTCTATGTCTTCTCCAGTAGCGCAATCCAGGGGATTGGAACACTGGGGATAATTTCAGGGGTAGCAGATACAATAGGGGACTGTCGTTGTGGGGTAGAAAATCGGGTTACCGAGGTGCTTTGAGAGACTCAAAAGGGGATCAGGGTGTCGGAGGTGTTTTAGGGGGGGAAGATCGAGTTATTATCTATCTGCAGGGGAAGTCGCAGCTAGAAAAAACCCCCGGATCACATATTGCCGTTATTGATTCAGATCATCTTATCTACTCCTTGCAAGACTTATCGCTCCCTTCAGAGAAGTGCTGATTTATATATTATCACGTCCTCTACCCGTTGTCAAGCATTGCATTTTCTTAGCATAGCGGTGTGCTATAATAATCGCACGAGTCGGCAGCACTGATGTATTCTATCACACCCTCTACCCGTTGTCGAGGTAATAGGTAAGTTTTTCCAAAATTTGTGCCTGACAGGTTTAATGAAATGTGGATATTGAACCTGGCTTTTGGAGAAACTAAACTATTACTTGTCGAGCATTGCGTTTTCTTAGCATAGCAGTGTGCTATAATAATCGCACGAGTCGGCAGCACTGATGTATTCTATCACACCCTCTACC
>QLUN01000203.1 GCA_018725455.1 Chloroflexota bacterium | reverse complement strand
TATCGTTCCGCGGCCATCCACTCCCGCTACCGCCGGAATCCCCCCAAGGAAGTTCAGGGCGACTGACTCGTTCAAAAAGCGGGAAATATCGAAAGACAACGTAGTGTCATTGCTAATCGACAAGGCAGCACCTGGGACCGACACGCCGCCGGCTTTAATGGACTCCAAGGTCTCGTCAGTCAGGACCCGGGTGGCGTTCACGGCCAGCACCCAGTCACCCTTCGAATACATGGCAGTACTCTGAGCGTTTGCGTTCCCCGCTGTAAAACCGAGCCCGAGTACGATGGCTGCCATGAAAACGAACTCTTTTGCTGTTCCTTTCATTTGATCCTCACTTTTGCTGTTAGGAATCTCTGATTGTCGCCTCGATGCCGTAGGCGGCCTGCGGCCATGGGCAACTCCACTTGGCGGTGAAGTCGCTCATGTGATCTTGATCGGTACTTATCCTGTTTCGCGCCTCCAGTCGTCGGCACCGACGAGAGACGCTCGCTCGATGAGCGAAGCGAAAACAGGCTTTCAAGAATGAATCGTGGCGGAGATTTCCGCGAGTAGGGCGTTTTGGCGGGCGGGAAGGTTCACAGTCTCCACAGCCAAGAGGCGCTCTCCCGCCATCAATCTGACCTCAAGCGTCTCGGGGACGTTAGACATGTCGCAGCTGAGGTTTTCGTAGCCGTCCGCGATCCCCATAATCTGAACCTTCATACCCTTTAAATCTGACCAGAAACGCGGTGGCGCGGCGACCGGCTGCGGCTGGTTGCACAAAACAGCGGCGGCGATTCGCGCCTGGTTAAGGGCATTGTGAATTGTCTCGATCCGCACCTTCCCACGGGCGAAGGGGTTTTCACCGCGTGCGCAATCGCCGATTGCGTAAATATTCGGATCAGAGGTGCGCATGTCTCGATCCACGCAGATGCCGTTGTCGCAGACCAATCCGGCGTTTTGCGCCAGCTCGACGTTGGGCTCGGCTCCTGCCCCGACCAAGACCAAATCAGATGGCACCTTGGTGCCGTCGGCAAGCGAGACGGCTTTGACATGGCCGCCGCGACCTTCGAACGCTGCGACTTTTTTGTTGAATAAGAAGGTGACTCCGTCTTCGCGCAATCTGTCAGTAATGAAGTTCGTCGTTGCTGGCGATGCTACGCGCGCCATGGGGCGGGCGGCAGCTTCGATGACCGTTACCGCCTTGCCCGTGCCAACCACGGCCGAAGCAACCTCAAGCCCGATGACGCCGGCACCGACGATTGTCACGGCCCGACAATCCGTGTCGTTCAGCGCCAAGCGAAGCGCAGCGGCGTTGCCGAGATCGCGCAGGTAATGGATGGAGCGCAGCTCGATACCGGGCAGTTCAAGCTGTCGCGGGCGTGCACCCGTCGCAAAAATCAGGGCATCGTAAGGAAGAATGCCGCCATCGGCGAGCTGCACCTCGCATTTCGTTCGGTCAACCTTAATGGCCTTGCATGCACGCTTCAGGTCTATTTCTTGTTCGGCATAGAAACTGGCGGGACGGATCAGTGCAGGCGATGGCTGCTGCGGAGCGGTCAGCCAGACTTTGGACAATGGCGGGCGCTGGTAAGGTAGCTCAGTTTCCTCACCGACCAACGAGATAAGCCCCAGAAAGCCGGCCCCGCGAAGCGCCGCGGCGGCGTTCACTCCTGCCACGCCGGCTCCGAGTATGACAATTCTTTCCATGGAGCTATGTGTTCCTCGATATTGTTAGGCGTCTAGTCTCACTGCAAACCACTAAGCCAAGCCCTTATTGACAATCAAAGGCAGATCGCTCTTACGTCTCATGCCGTACTACTCTTCAGATCAATCCGGCCCATTTTTCTTCGTAAGGGACGTAAACATCTTTCGTAGCCCCACAGTCGGGACAGCACCAGTCATCGGGTATTTGGCTAAACGGAGTCCCGGGGGGGAAGCCTTCGTGCTTATCACCCAGGGCCTCGTCATAGATGTGTCCGCAGGTGATGCAAATCCATTTCATCATTGACGGAACTCGCCCCTTTGCGACGTCTGAGCTGCCGCTGACTTCGACGCGACGGAAAGTTCCTGTAAAGCATCGGAACTTTCTTCGAGCCGTACAAAATCCACCTTGTCACGCACCGAGCAATCCGGACAGGCCCAACTCTCGGGAACCTGCGACCAAAGCGTTCCTGCCGGAAATCCCTCATGCGGGTGACCAACCACCTCGTCATAGGTGTAGCCACACTCAGGGCATTGATACTTTGCCATTCTCTAATCCCCTCAGACCAAGTTTGCGAAACGGCTTGGGCACCCAAGCCACGAAGCACACGGTAAATTTACGAATAGCAGTGACAGGGCACAGCGCAGGCACTTGAGATTGTTCTGTGCCCGTCACTTTCT
>QLUN01000202.1 GCA_018725455.1 Chloroflexota bacterium | reverse complement strand
TCCTAACCCGGACAAGCCGGAACCAACAAGGCATATTGTCGTTTAAACTCTAAATCCGAAGCACGAAATACTAAACAAATCCCAAATCCCAATGTTCAAATGTTCAAAACTGCCTCATATTTGGAATTTTGCTATTTGGATTTGTTTAGTGCTTAGAAATTAAGATTTAGGATTTTTCCATTTTGCGCAAGATTTCAGGTTTTAGGGACTAACCCGGACAAGTCGGAACCGAATGGGTGATAAAATTACCCACCCCGATTTCCGGCGGCCTTGTGCTATTATAACCTGAGAGCTACCAGATGACAAGCTTGTCGGCAACCGGGGTATATTGGGGTCGTCGTCTCAACTGGCCCCATGGGGCCACCTCGTCCGAGCGAAGTCTTGAAAGAGGCATGCTTCCTGATTCGCCGGGAACATGGTATAATAGGTGAAAATCTACCAGGAGGATATCGAGATGGGCATCAAGTATGGAACGGATGAGTGGATCAAGGCTCTGTGTAAAGAATGTAATCGGAGCCAGGCCTACAAGGAAGCGGCCAAGAACTGGGAGGGGATATATACTTCATCACTGAGCCGGGGGGACCGGTGAAACAGAGAATCATCATGTACACGGACCTCTGGCATGGCGAATGCCGCTCTGCCTGTCTGATCGTTGATGAAAGCGAGAAGTCCCCCGCATATCGCATGACGGCTCCATACGGGGTATGGAAACAGATACTGGATAAGAAGCTGGACGCTGTTCAGGCCATGATGACCGGCAGGCTTAAGGTCAAGGGCGACATGGGGCAAATCATGAGGATGCCCCGGGCCGCCGTGGAGCTGACCAACTGCACACTCCTGATCGACACTGAATTCCCGGACTAGGCAGCAGCGGGGAATGACACCGGCCTGGGACTGACCCCTGATCGAGAGGAGGGAAGAAATGTGGTACTTTGTATCTCCGGAGGTGGTTTTTGGGCCAGATTCGGCCATTCGCTTGAGTCAACTGGCAGGAAAGTCTGCCTTTATCGTCACCGATGCCAATATTGTGAAGTTGGGCCTCGTTGAGAAGGTCAAGGAACAACTCTCCCAGGCGGGGATGGAGAGCACCGTCTTTGACGGGGTTGAGCCTGACCCATCCATTGAGACGGTGAGGAAGGGGGCGGCTCTAATGAGCGAGTACGGGCCGGACTGGGTGGTGGCGGTGGGGGGAGGATCGGTGATGGACGCTGCCAAGGCAATGCGGGTGGAATATGAAAGGCCTGATATGACGATAGAGGAGGTGTTCGGCTGGACCTCCGGTCTAGGGCTCGGGGCGAAGTCCCGGCTTATCTGTATTCCCACAACCTCTGGTACCGGTGCCGAGGCAACCTGGGCGATAGTGCTCACCGATACGGCTGAGCGTAGGAAGCTGAGCCTCGGCTGCCGTGAAACCCTACCGGATATCGCCATCGTGGACCCCGCCTTTGCGGCGGAGATGCCTCCCGGACTTACGGCCCAGACCGGCATGGACGTGCTCACCCATGCCATCGAAGGTTTTACCAGTACCTGGAGGAACGATATCAGCGATGGCCTCTGCCTCAGAGCTCTCCAGCTTGTTTTCCGGTATCTGCTCCGAGCTTGCCGGGATGGGCAGGACATGGAAGCCAGGGAGAAGATGCATAATGCCGCCTGTATCGCCGGGATGGGATTCGGCAATTCCATGATTGCACTGGCACATGCTGCCGGCCATTCCCTGGGAGGTGTATTCCATGTGCCCCATGGCCGGGCGGTGGGGCTCTTCCTGCCATACAGTATCGAGTTTATCGGGGAGGCCCATGAGGAACTGTGGGCGGAGATAGCTCACTCTATCAGGTTAGAGATACCCAAAGGTGAAAAGGCAGGACCAGCTCTGGCCAGGGCGATACGTGGACTGGCCGGCAGTATCAAAGAACCCCTAAGCATCAAGGAGATAGGCATCTCCCCGGATAGCCTCGATAATTCCCTGGAGAAGCTGGTAGACAATGCCTTTGCCGATGCTGCGCTAATCATGGCAGCCAGGGTGCCCAGCGTCGAGGAAGTCGAAAAGCTTTTCCGCTACGCCTACGATGGCAAGTCCATAGATTTCTAGTCTATAACCGGTGACGAAACAGGGAGCTGCTATGAGATTGCCGAAGAGACGTGGGTCACCAATGCGCCAGACGAGTATGGGAGAATTGACAGGCTTGAGGGCACGGTTTATAATTGCAACTGGTCGCACTTTTGGGGGGGAGTAGCTATGGATGATAGAAAGAGGCTTCAAATATTACTCGATCACTGGATGGAACACAATAGGGATCATGCTGAGGAATTCCGGGAGTGGGCCAGCAGAGCAAGGGACTTGGCAGAGGATGCGGCTGGCGATAATATATTGAGGG
>QLUN01000201.1 GCA_018725455.1 Chloroflexota bacterium | reverse complement strand
AGTTAGCCAAATCTTGTGGGATTATGCCCCAGATTGGTGGCATTTTAGGCAATTTTCCGCCAAAGTGGACACTTTTTGACAACGAAAACTGCGCATGCATCACACTACTGGAGTCAAGTGAATATGCCAATAGCAAGAATTATAAGAATCAGCAGCCCAAGTTAGGTGGAGCAACCGACGCCGCTGATGACGGTTTGGTGATATGGAGAATCTAGTCAGTCGACCTCCAAGGGATGCCAATGAGTTCATCGAGCAACAGCTTGATGAACGTGCCCGTGCGCTAGAAGATTTCTTCAAATCGGACTTCCTGGCGTTTGCAGGCCCATTGGTCGAAGGTGTCGATAATGCTGTCAGGGATATCATCGAGGAAAAACGAGAACAATCACGAGACCAAACGAAATTAACCATGGTAGTCACTACGTTTGGCGGTTACATCGAAGTTGTGCAGCGCATTGTTGAAACGATACGGCATCACTACGATCACGTGAAATTTGTAGTGCCAAACTATGCATACTCCGCAGGAACCGTTCTGGTGATGTCGGGAGATGAGATATATATGGATCTCCCGGTGATAATTTAGGAGGCGTGAGATGGTCGAGCACATGAAACCGGAGGAAATCCTTCGCCTGAATCCACACATCAGCGAGGGGGAACTGAATAAAATTGGAGAATTTATCCGCAGACTCCGTGAGAGCGGAATAGAGGGTAAGCGTTATGAACTTGCATCCATTGACCGGCGCCGTGCATCAGTGGGTAGCAAAGGGGACGGCGAGACTGAGCACCCACGAGCGATTCACCTGAGGCCGCATAGGCGCTAGACTTACCGGGATTGGGGTCAGGTCTTGTTTTTTGACTTCTTGCCCCCCTTCTAATAATCTCATCCTTCCCGGTCAACAGGCTCAGACGCTTTTGTTATCGCAATGCTCTCATGTCCTGCCGCCTTATATCCCTCGTCCAGGAGTCTCTGGAATTCCTCCCGTTGAAGATAGGTAACTATTCAGCCCCCTTCGTGTCATTCCGAACTTGTTTCGGAATCCCATAACCAGAGATGCTGAAACAAGTTCAGCATGACAATTATGGGTGAGTAGTTACGATAAATGAATCCTTTGGTATTCATACACCAATTATTTGTATACCAGTGCCAGCCGTCAGATAAGACCGCACGTATGCTGCGGGCTTGTATCGTCGCCCTTCGGTCACAATGTCGTATATGCTAGAAAGACAGTATGCAAGATTCACGATGGAGACAGGGAGCGGAGAAGCGGAGGGGCAGGGGTGATGAGGGACGGGGGACTCCAGGCTTTCGACCCTCGACTGCCCCGGGGCGGGGCACTCGGCACTCAACACTCGGAACCCGGCACTCGGAAAGGAGGTGATAACCAAAACAAGAGCATCGAACCTCGAACATTGAACAGAGGAGGGAGGACGGGCGGTGAGACTGTCGACTGAAGACTGTCGACCGTCGACTAAAATAAGGAGGTCAAGAATTGAAGAGACTAATTGAGAAAGCAAGGAAAATCCACCGCAGCGAGAGGGGTTTCACCCTCATCGAGCTGCTGGTGGTGATGGCCATCCTGGCCATCCTCGTCGGGCTGATTGTGCCCAACTTCTTCGGCGTTACCGACGGGGCCGAGGCCATACAGATCCAGGGACAGCACGAGAAGATGAGAGAGGCAGTCTATCTCTACCACAGCGATACCAGCAGGTGGCCCAACGAGTGGAGCGGGGCTCCACTTACTACCACAGCCCAGCATCAACTCTGGCTTGCTGATGGTGTCAGCGGCTGGGATGGCCCCTACATCGACCGGCCCATTCTCCAGAAGAACAGGTGGGGTGGAAACTGGGGGGTGCGGGACGGCCGGAGGCTGAACTTAACATTGGTGGACAATACTGCGGCCGGTGGCGGTCTCTTGTACACCGTCTTGATGTACGAGGATGTTCCCAATGTGGTAGCCGAAGCTCTAGATGAGGCGATGGATGATGGAGATCGGACCACGGGAGCGGTCCAGTGGGGAGGGGATAATCCTGGGAATAGCAGCAACGGCGGCGGAGACCCCGATGACAAGAATGTCCTGCTGATCGTCATCGCCAAGCAGTAAGTTGCCCCGAAGACGGGGTCAGGTCTTGGTTTTTGACTTCTTGTCATGGTGATCGCTAGGCAGCCGTAGGCGGAGTAGTAAACCAGTCAGACAATCACGGTCATAGTGATCGCCAGGCAGCGGGCAAACGGGGCAGGCCGAGAGGCCTGCCCCGCACGATTACGCCCATAGCGGCGGAGATCCCGAGGACAAGAATGTCCTGCTGATCGTGATCGCGAGGCAGTAAAGCAAGGGGTCAGGGCTTGACCTTTGAATCCCTCTCCCACAAGGGAGTCAAGTCAGAGCAG
>QLUN01000200.1 GCA_018725455.1 Chloroflexota bacterium | reverse complement strand
CCTGCGCTGGTTAAGAACCTTTCTATGGTCCGAACACTGATCGCAATGTTGTTGGTCTTTAGTTGTTAAGAGATGGCTGATTACGGACTGGCGGTCGGCAGTGGCACCATATTTGGGGGGCCTCCACAAGATATTCCTTCTTTATCTGGCTCCATTATACAAAGGGATGGCACAGGCCACTGAAGGGGTCATATCACCTGCATGCAGATGAGACCGGCTGGGAAGCCCTCTTATTTGTCTTCATTGATGATAAGAAAAACTACCGGTGGTTTATCTGGGTCTTTGTCTCAAAGAATATGGTGCTCTTTGTCCTCCATCCCACCCGTTCTGCCCAAGTGCCAGCCAGGGTATTGTTTGATATAGACATTACCGAGGTGGACAAAGATTCCCTTGACCCCAAAGTTCTAAAACTTTTAAGTGTAGATAAATTCAGTAGCTACAAGGCATTGCAGAACATCGGTCTGGTAGAGCTTTCTTTCTGCTGGAGCCACCAGAGGAGAGAATTCTTAAATCTGAAGACCAAATACCCGGGAGGTTACCGGCTGGGTAGATGAATGGGTGGAAAGGATTGGCCTCCCTTACCACACTAACAACCAGAGAGTAACCTATCCAAAAGAAAGTCCTCTCTTTAAGAAATACGACCAAGAACTTAAGGAGAAGATTGATAAGATTTCTTCTCTTATCAACCAGGGATACAACCATCCTGGCCAGACTGCGGTTATTACCAGCATGAAGGAACACTGGAAAGGCCTAACCCTGTTTGTAGACAATCCAGATATTCCCATGGATAACAATCAGGCTGAGAGAATTTTAAGGACTGCAGTCTTGGGAAGGAAGAACTACTGGGGCAATCATGCCCTTTGGGCCGGAGAATTAACCGTAGCGATGTTCTCTCTCATTCAGATCTTGTCTCCTTAACAATATTTCACCAAGAGCATATCTAACATATTACCTCACCGAGTGTGCGAAAAGAGGCTCTGCTCCTCCAAAAGATGAAGTAGAGGCATTCCTTCCACATAAACTTACTGAGGACATGAGAGAAAAACTAAGGATAAATAAACCGGAGGAACGCGCCCCAGACTCCTAGGCCTGTCTGCCCTTGCCCCAGGGCAGGCAGGCTCAACCATAAAGGGGATAAAACTGCTGAAATTCTGGAGAGTTTTCTAACAGAAATAGGAGGGAGTGTTGTCTCTTACTTGCCCGCTCCAACGGGGTTCACTGAGCATTTACGGGCAGATCGCCGGACTTGACAACTTCTGCTGGCCGGATCCCGTCAAAAGCGAAAAAAACCCCGACGGAGAATACAAGCTCGCACAGCTTGTTCGCTCGAATCAGGCGCTCTACGACTATACAAAGGCGTTCGAGGTCCCCTGCATCTCCGGGAAGGACAGCATGAAGAACGACAGCGCGATGGGTGGAAAAAAGATTTCCATCATCCCCACACTGCTGTTCAGCGCGGTGTCGAGGATGGACGACATATCGAAGTCCCTCACCCTCGATGCGAAATTCGCGGGCGACCTCGTCTGCGTGATCGGCATGACGAAACCCGAACTCGGCGGAAGCGAGTATCTGGCAATGCTGGGAAAAACCGGCAACTCCGTCCCAAGGGTGGACGCGAAATTCGCAAGCAAGACGTATGACCGCGTATCCAGGCTCAGCTCGCTGGGACTTCTGCATTCCCTCCACAGCCCGGCGCTCGGCGGGATCGCCACAGGATTTGCGAAAATCGCAATCGCCGGACGGCTCGGCCTCGAGATTGACATTGACGGAATCCCATGCGAAGGCGTCCGTTGCGCCGCGGAAATTCTATTCTCCAAGTCGAACAGCCGCTTCGTTGCAAGCCTCCCGCCGGGAAATCTTCAAAAAACACGCAAAATCATGTCGGAAATTCCGTTCGCGGTCGTCGGAACTGTCATCGAAAAACAGCGTCTTGTCTTCCGTAGCAGGAAATTCAAGTCTGCGAATTTCGCAATCCCGCTGGAAAAACTTGTCAGGGCATATAAAAATCCTCTCGACGGAGTTTGAGCGCGCCGGTAATGGAGCGACGCTTGCCGGAGGCAAAACGGCGTCCCTCCACGTCTGCAGCGTAAAATCAGATTATTAATGACCCGTGCGATATGCGTCCGTATCCCCACACATTGGTATTGCCTCTGGCTCTCTGTATTTCCTCCAGTTCGGGGATGGATTTGACCTTGCCGTCAAGATATTCCTGAAGCCTGACTGAAAGTTCCTTGAGCCTGGCCTCCTGTCCTGCGAAGCGGATCTGCATTGTCTCCAGCCCGAAAGGCTTGTTGTTCCTGAGCCACATTACCCTGAAAGCAGTAGCGAATTTCTTGAGCTTCCTGTCATAATCCGCAATAAACGGCTTGATTTTTGCCATGGCTTTCCTATT
>QLUN01000020.1 GCA_018725455.1 Chloroflexota bacterium | reverse complement strand
GCTCTGGCTGTCGTTCTGCTGGCGGTCCTATTAGCGGGCGATTTTAGCGGACTTTTCTATGCCGATAACAGGGTTGAACAGGAAGTGCCTGAGATTGCAGTCCGCGAAGGCGTAGCCGACCCTGAGGATATCGCGCTGGAGCCGCCAGTGGACCCACTTGAGCTACCGGCCGAGGATCCTCCCGAAGAGATTGTCAGGATACCATCAGAAGCGAAGGAGCCCATACCCCCCCTGCATCCTGCCGAGGATAGGCGTATAGCGCGGCTGCTAATTGAACCGGGGCTGGAGCCGGGGCTGGAGTGGGAGCTGCTGCCTTTCCCGCTGGCCGAAATACCCGAGGCTGTCCTCCCCATCAGAGAACCCTATCCCTGGCCCTGGCTGCGACCGCTTCAGATAGCATCCGCTGTCCTGGTGCTCCTCCTCGGGGGTGCCAATGTCCTGGTCTGGCAAAAAAGACGGGGCCTATCTCTGTTAGGCAGAGGTTGAATCGTCAGTTGAGATTCAAAAAGGATACCTTGCGGGTCGTGACCAAAATGAAGCGGGTCAGGCGCGCATTAAGATAGTAGGAATTGATAGTGTAATATGGGGTGAGATTTACGTAGGGTATAAAAAGCGGCTGGGCATTGTCCAGCCGCTTTGCTTATTAGGCATGGTTTCTGGAGACATAATACTCAATTCATCAAAGATGAGCGAGTTGTCTACCGAACGGTGAAATAAGTATAGTGTCCCCGGTTTCCAGAAGCATACTGAAAAATGAGGGAACGATGACTAACCGAGAGTAAAGGGCATCCTAGTGGGAAATCCTTTCCCCTTGACTAGCTCGATTAGAGGAGGTGGACTGTATGAGACAATACACAATCATCCTGTTGTTGCTGGTATTGTCCCTCTCAGTAGGCGGAGGCTGCCTGCCACCTATGATTGACTATGAAGCGCCGATGAGGACTCTGCCACCAGTTCCAGATGATATAGATCTCAGGTGGGATCCAGATCTACACATCGTACTCAACAGCATTGGTGAGACAAGAATCTTCACTGTCAGTTTTGGGGAGCCGCTAACCGTTTCGTGGCGAATGCAAACTGCTCCATGGTATTGGAGGTTCGTGGAAACCTTTGATCTTTCGCCCCCTGTATTGATTAAACGAGAGGAGAACGTCACCTTTTCACGGATCGAAATGAAAGCTACAGAGAGAGGTCTCTACCGGATATCGGTGAGCGTAGAAAGGGACGACGGTACGATCGTCGGCGGGGTGAGTTGGTGGTGGGAGGTTAAACGATAGATTGCTGTCGCCTTGCAGTTAGCATTACAAGTAACAAGGGGTCGCGTCTTGCAATCCTACATCTGCCAGGGAAAAAAGCCGCCGGAATGGTGATCGTCGCACTCGCCCTGATCGGCTTCCTGTTCTGGTCACCGGTCCTCTGGGTGGGGATCGCCCTGGGCCCCTATCTCCTCTACCGCATCGGTAAGCGCGGCTACGCTAAGATCCATCGAATCAAGCGACGGCGGTAGTAACTGTTTCCAGGCGACGTGAAACAGGAAGATTTCACCGCCGAGCACCGGTAAACGAACAGGTACAGAGGAGGAGTAATTGAGATTGGCAAACATAATTCGTACTACATTTTGTGGAAACCCCCCTTCAATGAGTTATGCAACAGTCTCACTAATGTTATATGAAGGGAGTGCTATAACAACAAAAAACACAAAATTTCTCCGTGTCTCTGTTCCCCCGTGGTGAATAGTTACAATTTTGGTTCCGGCTTGTCCGGGTTAGGTTTATGGGGGTTCGTTTTTGAGGGCGACGAGGAAGGCACAACGCTTACGTGGCTTAAGCCGGGGGAGGAACGGAACCTGCGGCACTGCATCTTCGTCGATCCACCGGACAGCGCCGTCCTCGAGGGACTGCAGCCGCTCCTGGACGACCTTTGATATTGAGGAGGAGCTATGATAAAATACCCTGAAAGCCTAAGCACGGACAGGGTTGATATGATCCACGGAGTTCAGGTGGCCGATCCCTACCGGTGGCTGGAGGAGATCGACTCCGAGCAGACCCAAAATTGGATCACGGCCGAGAACGAGGTCACTTTCGATTACCTGGACCAGATACCCCTCGGCGAGAAGATCCACCGGCGGATCACCGAGTTGTGGGACTACGAGAAGTATGGTATCCCTTTCAAGCGGGGTGGACGCTACTTCTTCACCCACAACGACGGTCTACAGAACCAGAGCGTCCTCTACTGGGCTGAGTCCCTCGAGGACGAACCCCAGGTTCTTCTCGATCCCAACCAACTTTCGGAAGATGGCACGGTGGCGCTCACCGATTATGCGGTCAGTGAAAATGGGGAACAGCTGGCCTACGGGCTCTCTGCCTCCGGCTCCGACTGGCAGGGATGGCGGGTTCGTCAGGTAAAGAGTGGGACTGACCTCGAAGACCACCTGAAGTGGGTCAAGTTCTCCAACGCTTCCTGGACCCACGACGGGCAGGGGTTTTTCTACAGTCGCTACGCCGAGCCCAGGGAGGGGCTGGCCTACAAGGGAGCGAACTACTACCACAAACTCTACTATCACCGCATCGGCACGCCCCAGTCTGCCGATGAGCTGGTCTATGAACGACCCGACCACAAGGAGTGGGGCTTCGACGGTCGCGTCACCGACGACGGCCGCTACCTGATCATCTCGGTCTGGAAGGGCACGCACCGTGAGAACGGGGTCTTTTACAAGGACCTCCCGGCGGAGAAGGGAGAGGTCATCGAGCTGCTCAACGAATTCGATGCCAACTATACCTTCATCGGCAACGATGGTCCCCTTTTCTACTTCATGACCGACCTCGACGCACCGCTGTCGAAGGTCATTGCCATTAACATCACCGATCCAGACCGCGCGAACTGGAAGGAGATCATCCCGGAGTCGTCTGATGTCCTGCAGAGTGTCAGCCTGGTCTATGACATGTTTGTCGCGTCCTACCTGCACGACGCTCACACCTGCGTGAGGATTCTGGACAAGGCGGGAAGAATCGTGCGCCAGGTCGAACTCCCCAGCATGGGGACGGTGCAGGGGTTTGACGGCCGCCGTGGGGACCGCGAGACTTTTTACCTCTTTACAGGATTTATGACACCGGGCACCATCTACCACTACGATATGGAGACCGGCCGGAGCACTATCTCCCGAGAACCGAGGGTTGACTTTGACCCCGATGTATACGTGACGGAACAGGTCTTCTATCGGAGCAAGGACGGGACAGCGGTGCCGATGTTTGTCACTTACAAAAAGGGGCTGAAGCGGGAGGGGAACAATCCAACCTTCCTCTATGGCTACGGCGGGTTCAACGCCGCGCTGACCCCCGCCTTCTCCGTGAGCAACCTGGTCTGGATGGAGATGGGAGGCATCTACGCCCAGGCGAATCTACGCGGTGGCGGCGAGTACGGCAAGCCCTGGCATGAGGCGGGAATGAAGCTGAAGAAGCAAAACGTCTTTGACGACTTCATTGCTGCCGCGGAGTGGCTCATCGAGAACGAGTACACCTCTACGCCGAAGCTGGCGATCGGTGGTGGCAGCAACGGAGGGCTGCTCATCGGCGCCTGCATGACTCAGCGGCCTGATCTCTTTGGGGCCTGCATTCTAGTCAATGGGGTCCTCGATATGCTGCGCTTCCACAAGTTCACCATCGGGTGGGCATGGACCTCTGACTACGGCACGCCGGAGAACCTCGAGGAGTTCACTGCCCTGCTGGCATACTCTCCCTACCATAACATCAAGCAGGGAACAGTATATCCGGCGACGCTGATCACAACAGCCGATCACGATGACCGGGTCTTCCCGGGGCACAGCTTCAAATTCGCCGCGGCGTTGCAGGCAGCCCAGGCGGGAACGGCTCCCGTGCTGATCCGGGTTGAGACGAGGGCCGGCCACGGGTTCGGCAAGCCGACTGCCAAGATTATCGAGGAGATTACTCACCGCTGGGCTTTCCTCGTCCAGGCTTTAAGAATCGATATTGAAGGGATGAGATGACCGAACCAGTGCTGGAGGCGCACCATCTGACCAAGGTCTATAAGCAGCGGCGGGGCAATGACGTCGTTGCCGTCGATGATATCAGCTTCAGCGTGCAGAAGAACGAGGTCGTCGGGCTCCTGGGGCCGAACGGCGCGGGGAAGACGACGACGATCAAATGCCTCTGCACGTTGATCGGGCCTACCGAGGGAGAGATCCACATCAACGGCGCTGATGCTATAAAGAGCCCACGCCTTGCCTTGAAACACGTGGCCGCAGTCCTGGAGGGGAACAGGAATATTTACTGGCGCCTCTCAGTCAGGGAGAACCTGGAGTTCTTCGCCGGCCTGCAAGGGCTCCCCATCCGGCAGGTGCGGAGCCATATTGATCAGTTGATCGAACTATTCCAGCTCAAAGAGAAAGAACGGACGGAGGCCCGCAAGCTCTCCCGGGGGATGCAGCAGAAACTGGCCGTCGCCTGCGCCCTGGTAAAGGGAACCGAGGTTTTGCTGCTCGACGAGCCGACCCTGGGGCTCGATGTGGGGATGTCCCATGAACTCCGGTTCGCCTTAAAAGAGATGGCCCAGCGGGGCGAGCGGACGATCATCGTCTCCAGCCACGATATGAGTGTAGTGCAGGATATCTGCGAGAGGGTGATCATCATCAACAGTGGGAGAATCGTCACCGACGACAAAGTCTCCAACTTGCTCAAGCTGTTCCAGGCCAGTGCTTATCGATTCGAGATCGAAGGTCGGTTGGATGAGCACCAGGCGAGTCGATTGCAGGAACGGTTCGAGATGCTCAAGATCAGCGAGCCTGACTATCACACCGAGATCGAGGTGGAGCTGATCAATGGCAGCCAGATATACGAGATCATGGAGATCTTGAAAGCGGGCGACAGTTGTATAAAAGCGATCGATCGCCGGGAACCTGACCTGGAGGAGATCTTCCTCAAGATTGTGAAAGGAGGCGCAAATTGAGATACCTGGTGCTCTTCAAGACGATGCTAAAACAGGAATTTATCCTGATGAGGCGCTACCTGTTCAATTTCATCTCCGGGCTCATCGCTATCTACATCATTTTCTTGCTCATCTTCCTCGGGGCGCGCGCTCTCGGTGGCGGCGCACCGGGCTTCGGCGCTACCCTGGACGCCATCGTAGTCGGGTTCTTGGTCTGGACCTTTGCTCTATTCGCCTATAGCGACATGGCCCAGGGAATGGTGCGCGAGGCGCAAGAAGGGACGTTAGAGCAGTTGTATATGTCCCCGCTCGGGTTCACCAGGGTCTGCCTATTTCGCATCGTCAGCTCTTTTTCCATCACGCTCACCTTTAACGTCGTTATCCTTCTGTTGATGATGGCAACTACCGGCAGGTGGCTGCACCTGGATGTAATCAGTCTCCTGCCATTGATACTGCTTACACTGGCTGGTGTTTACGGTATCGGGTTTATCATGGCGGGACTGGCATTGGTGTTTAAGCGCCTCGAGTCGTTTATCGGGATACTTCAATTTGCCATGGTAGGGCTCATCGTGGCTCCGATCGACCGGTTCCCGATCCTGCGTTATCTGCCACTCGCCGAAGGAAGCCGCCTGATCCGCGGGGTGATGGCCGAGGGGCTATCCATCGGCACGCTTCCCATCGGCGATCTGTTATTCCTGGCGATCAACACTGCCTTCTATTTTGGCTGCGGCCTGCTGGTGTTCAACCTGCTGCTGAAGACGGCGAAGAACAGGGGGCTGCTGGGGCACTATTGAGGACCGCTGAAAACGCAGTTTTCAGCGGAGATTAAAGCCCTACCCAGATGTAGGGGTTCGATTTATCGAACTCGTTCCTGAAGTAAGGCGAGAGATTCATTCAGATGGGTTATGCAACACTCTCGGGTCGGATAAATCCGACCCCTACAAAAATGAAGAAGAGAGGAGGAACAATGCTTGAACTATTGGAAGATCTGTTGAGTGAGTTCAGTGGAGTGGGCTACGGCGAGCTGCGGTATCATGAGCGCAGAAGCGCGAACATCGCCATGCGGCAGGGGGAGCTAGAGACTGTCAGCTCTACCCTTTATAGCGGCGTCGGGGTGCGGGTTTTTCACCGGGGAGGCTGGGGCTTCAGCAGCACCAGCCGTGGCGATAAAGAGAGCATCAAAGGGGCGATTTACGATGCCATCCGCGGGGCCAAGGCCGCAGGCAAGCAGGAGCAGGCCAAACTGGGACAGGCCAATCTGGCCAGGGGCAGATTCGCCCCCAGGATAGACGACCCGCTCACCGACCACCCCTTCGAAGAGAAGCTCGCTTTGGTGCGTAAAACTGAGGAGAAGCTACGCTCTTTCGGTTTCATCGCCGCGACGGCCTGTAGTTACATCGAGAACCTCGACCATAAATATATCGTGACCACGGACGGTGCCCGGGCGGAGATCATCGATTCCAAGCCCGAATTCAGGCTGATGGGTGTAGCCGCCGATAACGGCGAGCGGGTAGAAGCTTCTGAAGCCCTGGGGGCGACGGGCGGTTGGCGGGATCTCTTCAAAAGGGAGCCCGATGAGATGGTAGAGATCGTCGCCAAACGGGCCAGCGATCTCCTCCAGGCCAAGCACCCCAAGGGGGAGCGGGCCACGGTGATCTTGGACCCGGGGATCGTGGGGCTTCTGGCCCATGAGGCCATCGGCCACACTGTAGAAGCTGATTCTGTGCTTACCGGAGCGATCACCAGGGACAAAATCGGCCAGAGGGTGGCCAGTGAACTGGTAACTTTAGTTGACAGCGGGCCGTCGCAGTTTGAAGAGCACGCCGCCGGCATCCTGCTCGTTGATGATGAAGGGGTGATCACCGAGCGGACGGTGATCATCGAAAATGGCATCCTAAAAACCTACCTGCACAACAGGGAGACCGCCGGGATATTCGGCGTGTCATCGACGGGTAATGCCCGGGCGTTCGAGTATTCAAATGACCCTTTGATTAGAATGCGCAATACCTATATTGAGCCCGGAGAGAACGAGTTAGAGGAGATGATTGCTGAGATGAAAGAGGGGTATCTTTTGAAAGGAGCCGGGGGAGGCCAGGCCGATGCGAATGCCGAGTTCATGTTCGACGTTCAGGAGGCATGCCGCATCGAAAACGGCCGTATGGGCGAGCTTCTGCGTGGAGTGACCATCTGCGGTCAGGCGTTCGATGTCCTTAAGACCGTGGACGCCGCTTCCCGAGAGTTCCGCTTCGATCTGGGGGCGGGCTACTGTGGAAAGCTTCAGCCGGCAAAGGTCGATGCCGGAGGTCCCTATCTTAGATGTCAGGCGATCATCGGGGGGAGGCAGAGATGATTTTAGAATTAGGCGAACTTGCGGTGAAAAAAGCGGTTGCATTTGGCGCTGATGAGGCAGAAGCCTTCTTGATCCAGGGGAGAGAGATAAACGTCAGAGCTGAAAGCAACGTGATCAAGGTTGCCACCAGCCAGGTCAGGGACGGGATCGGCATACGGGTCTTCTCTAATGGGGGTTTAGGCTTTGCCTCGGTCAACGTGTTCGACGAGAAGAAGATCAAGGCGGCTGCCCGGGATGCGGTCAGGTTGAGCAAAGCCGCACCGAGGGATAAGTTCAACCTGCTTCCTGAGCCAAAGCCCATCAAAAAGGTCTCCAGACTTTATGATGAGAGGGCTGAAGGGTTTGGAATGGATGAGAGTATCCCCTTAGTGGAGGAGATACTCTCAACTGCTAGAGGGTATGACAGTCGGGTGACGGTCCGCACAGCCGAGTTCAATGCCAACGTCGGAAGGCGTGCGGTGGTGAGCTCAAGGGGAATAAGAGAAGAGGAGCAGGGGAGTCACTTTGTCTACTTTATTATGGGCATGGCCAGGGACGGTGAGGAGGTCTCAAGCTTCAACTATCGCTTCGACTCCACAAGATTAGTGGATGAGATCAACGTAAAGAGGATCGCTTTGGAGTTCGCCCGGAGCGTGATCGCCTCCCTGGGGGCAAAGAGAGGCGAGAGCTTTAAAGGAGCGGTTATCCTGTCACCCGATGCCGTCGAGGAGCTGATGATGGGATTGATCATTCACTCGATAAATGCCAACAATGTCCAGAAGGGGATGAGCAAGTGGGCCGGGAGGCTTGAAGAGCGGGTGGCTTCTCCTTTGCTAACCATTGAGGATGACGGCCTGATTGAGGGCGGCGCCGGTTCCCTCTCTTTCGACCGGGAAGGCCTGCCGCCTATTCCCCTGCCGATCATTGAAAATGGCTTCCTGCGGACGTATCTTTACAATAGTTATACCGCGCGGAAAGAGGACCGCCCCTCGACCGGCCACGCCTCAGGAGGCACGAGGGCTGTTCCGGCGATCGGCCCGACAAATTTGCTCATCAAGTCGGGGGACAGAACCAAGGATGAACTTATAAGCGAGGTCAAACGGGGTGTTTTAGTCACCCGGTTCTCCGGCTTCCCCAAACTGGTGAGCGGCGATTTCTCCGGCGTGGTCAAGGGGGGATTTCTAATCGAGAACGGCGAACTCACCCGACCTTTGATCGAGACCCTGATCGCGGGGAACCTCTTTGAGCTTCTGCCGAAGGTCTCGGGGCTTTCGCGGGAGACCGAGCGGATAGAGTCGCTCGTCACCCCTTACATCAGAATTGAGGATGTCTCAATAACCGGTGGATAAGGAGGCGGCAAAGATGAAACAAAAGACGGTCTGTGGGTTTCTCATAGGTGAGGCCGGATCGGCAGAGAAGGCTGAGGAACTGGCTCGAGCATTCGAAAACTGTCCCTATGTGGCATTCATCGGTGCGTTTGACGATCAGTTCGTGGCGGCGTACTTTGTCCCCAAGAAGCTCCTGTGGTGGCTGGAGTCCTTTCGAGACACGCCTGAGGCATGGGGACTCGAAAGTGCTACCCTTCTGGTGACGAATGGGGTTAAAGTCACGTATCCCGGGGAGTTTGATCTCAGATTGCCACAGGAGAAGCTGGAGGTGGCGCCCTGTGGAGCGATCTGCAAGGAGTGTGAACTGCTTGCCCGCTGTCTCGGCTGTCCGGCGACAATTTACTACAAAGGAGACGACTTTGCGGGAAATGGATAAACTCATGGCCCCCTGCGGGCATTACTAAGGACTCGGATAAGAAGGATCAAACCAAGGAGGTGAGTCGCGTGACATCGGCTGAGGAACTGGGATTCGATAGATCGACCTGCTACTTTCAGTATCGCGGCGAGGTTAACACCCAAAAAGCCCTGGAGCTTTCCCGCGATCGGGCCCGCCAACTGAACATTGGGAAGATGGTCGTGGCCTCGGAGACAGGAAGAAGCGCCTTGAGGGCACTAAAGGTGCTCGAGGGCACCGACATCAAGCTCATCGTCGTCACGCACTACCCAGGCGAGACCCGGGGCCCCAAAGGCGATATCCCCATTGGGCTCGGTCGTCCGGAGTATCGACACGTCAAAGAGCATTTGCTGAAGAACGGCGCGGTCGTGGTGCAGGGGACGCGACCATTTGCCGGCGTGGGGCGGACCTTGGGCTGGAATAGCCCTGTCCCGGTGACGTTCGTGGACAAGGCGCTGGAGCTCTTCGGTCCAGGGACGAAGATTGCCGTGGAAGTCGCGCTGATGGCCACGGACGTCGGTGTGATAGAAGACGGTGAGACGGTCGTGACGCTGGGTGGTACCTACAAGGGGCTGGACACGGCCCTCGTAGTGAAGACGACCTACAGCGGGAACATCTTCACCAACTTTGAGGTGCTGGAGCTCATCGCTAAACCTCGCCGCACCTGGAGGAGGCTCCCCGAGTATGAGCAGGAAGGCTGGAAGGGCGATCTCGATCAATACTACAAATTGATTGGGATCGAATAGCTGGAAACGCTCAGGAGAAGGAGGGAGAAAGTAATGAAAATCAGCCAAGTCGAGTTCTACCGACGCACGGAAGGGTTCATCGACAGGTGGATGGAGGAGGCTCCCGTCAGCGCCACCGCACTTGGGGATCACCGGTTCGATGACCGTCTGGGGGATCACAGCAAGGCTGCTCAGGAACGACAACAGCGGGAGATAAAGGAGGCGCTTGCCGAGTTTGAAAGCCTCGATACAGCGGATTTCGACGTTGATGCTAAGATCGACCATAGATTGATGGTCCAGATCTCGAAATCGATCTTGCGCGGCTTTGAGCACGAAAAGCTGCGGCACCACCTCCGCGATCCGGGGACCTACTCTGGGGAATGTCTCGGTGG
>QLUN01000002.1 GCA_018725455.1 Chloroflexota bacterium | reverse complement strand
GCGCCACCGTGGGAGTAACGAGGAACTTCGCCCCAGCGAGGATCGCCTGCCGGGCCGTGGGAGCATCGAGTACCGTGCCTGCGCCCATGAGAACTCCCTCAAGCTTGTCAGCGGCCTCCTCGATGGCTCGCAGCGCTCCGGGTGTGGTCATCGTGATTTCAATACAGTCAAGACCGCCTTCGCGAAGCGCTGCCGCCACTTGCAGCAATCTGCTGGAACTATCAGTCCTCACCACTCCGATTATCTTTGTATCTAACAGTAGTTGGAAATCTCTTCTTTTCTCGTCACCGAGCATGTGAGTCCTCCTGCGCTTTTTTTGAGATGAATAGACGCTTCATTCGGAATCGCGCTTACGTGTGTATCTGGCGATGAAATTGTACGGCGATGGAAGCGGTATGTTGCTGGCATCGTTGAGTTGGGCAATCTCATCTTCGGAAAGTGCCCAACCTACACCGCCCAAGTTTCCCTCCAGTTGCTCCAGCGTGCGAGCGCCGAAAATAGGAGCAGTAATGCCTGGCTGCTGCAACAACCAGTTGAGGGCTACCTGAGCAGGAGTCTTGCCGCATTCTTTGCTGATCTCGGTCAACGTATCTATCACTCGCCACGTGAGCTCGCTCTCGCGTTGGTCCGGCAGGTCATCCCAGCGATCCCCCCGACCCGCGCGGCTGTCGGGCGGGAGGGGCTCTCCGCGCCGATACTTGCCCGTAAGCCAGCCTCCTGCCAGAGGTGACCACGGAATAACTCCCACCCCTTCAGCACGGCAGAGAGGTAGCAGTTCCCACTCGGTGCTTCGCACAAGGAGACTGTACTCTGGCTGTAAGCAATCGAAACGGCTCCAGCCGCGCATACGGCTCAATATGAGTGCCCGATCCAATTGCGAAGCAGTGAAATTAGAAGCGCCAAGGTAGCGCACCTTTCCAGCGCGCACCAAGTCGTCCAGTGCCCACAGCGTCTCCTCCAGTGGAGTGCACATATCCCAGCAATGTACTTGGTATAGATCGACATAATCAGTCTGCAAACGGCGCAGGCTGCCATCGATTGCGTCGAAGATATGTTTGCGCGACAGGCCGGTGTCGTTGGGGCCTTCACCGATAGGGAAGAAGACTTTCGTCGCCACGATGAAATCCGACCGATGGCCTCGGGACTTCAGCCACCGCCCCAGTATGATCTCCGCTTGACCTTCATTATAAGTGTTAGAGGTGTCAAAGAAATTGCTCCCGGCCTCAACGAAGCGGTCGGCCATCGCATGAGCCGTCTTTTCGTCAGCGCCCCAACCGAAAGTCTGTGTCCCAAAGCAGAGTTCTGACACCTTTAGCCCCGTTCTTCCCATGAAACGGTATTCCATCATTTACCTCCTTGGTGGTATGGATTTCATTTTTTACCGACAGGATACAAGGGATCTTTACCCTCAAGTGCTCTTATCACCTCTCTTGCCGCCATGTCAGCCATACGTTGGATCGATTCATACGTAGCGGCTCCGGCATGAGGAGAACCGATAAAATTTTCCAATTCGAGCAGGGGACTCTTTAGATCGGCGTCGGTTTCGAAGGTATCAAAAGCAGCTCCTTTTATCTTTCCATCCCTTAACGTTTTATACAATGCATCTTCATCCACGAGATCTTTTCTCGCTGTATTTATGAGGAAGGCATCCTCTTTCATAAGCTTCAGCTCCTCGCGTCCTATTATCCCTTCTGTTTCATAGGTCAAGGGACAATGAAGCGACACTACATCGCTCTCCACTAGCACTCTCTCCAGTGTGCACAACTCCACTCCATGATCCTTGATAAAATCCTCATCAGGATAGGGATCATGAGCTAAGATTCTCATATCAAACCCCAATGCCCGTTTGACCACCTCTTTCCCGATGCCTCCCAGACCGATGATTCCCAGAGTCTTCCCTGATATCTCTCGCCCTCTTCTCCGATCAAGGGCCCCTTCCGTGAGCTTGGTATGATGAATGACAATGTGTCTGGCCAAGGCCAATATCAAGCCTAAAGCTAGATCTGCTACTGAGGGAGCATTAACCCCTGGGGTATAGGTTACAGTGATGCCTAGTTTTGATGCCGTCTCCAAGTCAATGTTGTCCAGACCGGCCCCGTATTTCGCGATGATGCGGAGTGACTTAGCCTGTTCAATTACATGACGAGTCACTTCATCAAGCCCCACTATCATTCCGTCGACATCTTTAACCATCTCGATCATTTCCTTCTCGCGTAGCGGCTTATTTGACGGACTCTCTATCACTTCTACTCCCGCTTCCTTCAGCCGCTGCCAGTGCTCTCCAGGAGTGCTGCGGAACGACCGTGGGGTTACAAGTACCTTATAACGCTTCATTGTTCCACCGGCTGCTTTGTCACCAGCTTTGATACACTTCTTTTGACTTGACAGGAATGTTCTCTCCCTTAATATACCTGGGACTTCCTTGCATAATATTCCAACGCGGCACCCGTGGCCTTAACCTCTCTCTCACAGCTTCTACTAGAGGTTCACCCTGCTCCTGGATCAGGAGACGAGCCATCTCGGAGAGACATTCGAGAAGCATCCCTCGCCCCCTTTCAAGCAGAGGTAACCTCTCCGGCAAAGCAGAATCCTTCCAGTAGTTGAAGTTCATAGCAGCCGCCTGAAGAGCCCGATCGGCTACCCCCTCTCCCCCTTAGGTCACCTCGGCGAAGACTTCGCCCGTAGCACGATTGCCCACTTTGATCCTTTCGCCATTTGTACCTTCATGCCACGTTCCATCTATGAACATCTCTATTTCTTTCTTATCGTGGCTACCTCAGCCTCATATTCCTTGAGGCGCTCGATCGACTCTTCTATATATTTATCGAGTGTCCTCTTATATTGAGGAAGACGGATGGCCGCGTAGGGGTTGGAGACCGGTGGTAGAGGCTCCAGTGCCAGGGCTCCACGATAATCTATGTCGTATAAAGCCCCCATCACAGCCCTGAAATCGATATGCCCTCGCCCTACCGCCTGCCGATTGCTATCGGCAATATGAAAGTTGACCAACAAATCTTTTGATTTTCGGATCGCTTCTGCAAGATCGCTCTCCTCAATATTCATATGAAAGCTATCCAAGTGTAGTTTTACCATATCTGAGCCGATGTCAGAGATAAATCTCAGCCCTTCTTCGGCAGTATTTACTAAAAAAGTCTCATAGCGATTTATCGGTTCTATAGCGAGAAAAACTCCTGTAGCTTCAGCATGTAAAGCGGCTCTGCTTACGGAGTCAATTGCATGTTTCCATTCCATTTTAACAGCTTGGCCCCACTCCTCTTCACCTTGCGGTTCTCCCACTGGATTGGTCTTCCCCACGGCGGAGGGCACCACAATCACTAATGGAGCTCCCAGTTCCGCGGCAAAGTCGCAACAACGGTGCAGATAATCGACGGCTTTCTCGCGCACCTGGGGATCGGGGTTGCTGAGGTCCCGCTCTTTAGTGGGCCAGGGATAGATACCGGCAATCGAGAGAACCCGCAGGTCATGATCAGCGCATAATTTTTTGACTTGCTTGGTCGAATATCGCCCTGGCTCCCCTGTCAGTTCTATTCCAGTATATCCCCATCTCTTCAGTTTGTCGAAGATGGTCTGAAGCTCTTCGTCACCATAGATCCAGTTGCTCACTGAATACCTAAGTTTCATCTTCTTACCCTGCCCAACTGTTCGAGGACCTGTTTCAACCCTCTAGCAACCTTCGCAACCTCTTCTTCCTCCAGCTCGGGATACAACGGGAGGGAGAGAATCTCCTCGCTATACCTCTCAGTAATAGGAAAACTGTCCTTGGCATGGCCTAAGTCGGCATAAGCCGGTTGTAGGTGCGCGGGGATCGGATAATGTATCTGGGTCTCGATCCCACATCGCAACAGTCGGGCTTTGACCTCGTCCCGCCGGGCAACCCTGATTACGTATAGATGGAAGACATGATTGCCATAACCATGCTCTCTGGGCCGTTCAACTGAGATATCAGCCAGTAATTCATCATACATGACTGCCCAATGGTGGCGTCTCTCGTTCCAGCTATCCAGATATCCTAGCTTAATCCTCAAAATCGCCGCCTGGATCTCGTCTAGTCTCTCTTGACGTCCGATGACTAGATGAGAGTGTTTGCTCTTTTGTCCCATATAACGATATATTTTTAGCTTTTCATATAGCTTTTCATCGTCAGTAATGGCTGCTCCTCCATCTCCACAGGCACCCAGATTCTTACTCGGGTAGAAGCTGAAGCAGCCGACGTTCCCTATTGAACCGGCTTTCCTCCCCTTGTATTCTGCTCCATGAGCTTGAGCGGCGTCCTCGATTACCTTTAGCTCATATCTGTTTGCCAACTGCATTATCGCGTCCATATCAGCGCACTGGCCGTAGAGATGCACCGGCATAATCGCCCGTGTCTTTTCAGTGATAACTTCCTCTATCTGCTCCGTATCTAAAGTGTAAGTTTCAGGATCTATATCTACAAGCACTGGTTTTGCCCCAACATACGAGATAGCAAACAAGGTAGCAATATAGGTATTTGCCGCTGTAATTACCTCGTCCCCATCGCCGATATCACAGGCGAGTAACGCCAAATGTAGTGCTCCGGTACCACTGCTGATCCCCACAGCGTGCTTGGTCCCGCAATATCCGGCAAATTCTTGTTCGAATTTCGCGACATTCTCCCCTAGTATGTACCTACCCGAACTTAGAACCTGTCTTATCGCCTCGTCGATTTCAGTCGCAACTGAACTATATTGTTTCCCTAAAGCATCAAATAGAACCTTCATCCCTGCTCCCTGTCAATCAAAGATCCATCTCCTAACCCGAACAAGCCGGAACCAAAAAGTTTTCCATTTTGCGCAAGACTTCAGATTTTAGGTACTAAACTTGCTAAATCTATCCACTCTCCTTGCTCCGATGATAAATAGGCTGCCTCTATAACCCGCTGAACGGCTAGCCCATCCTCGAAACTGGGCTCTGGAGGCAGGTCAAGGGCGATGGCCTTGATAAACTGATATTGACTTGCTATATGAAAGCGGCTCCATCCCACCGTGGATTTTGGATAAGGAAAGACAGCAGGCTCTGGATAGTGTTGGACCGTTTCGATCCTCTTGAATCCCTTCCTCCCACCGGTCGGCTTATCTTCTTCCGTCGCATCATAGAAGAATAACCAGTTGGGATCCATTAAATTAAACACCAGGCTACCCTTGCTTCCGTCTACTTCTATCCTCAGATCGTCATTGGTGCCGGTGGCAAAGCGTGAGGTCTCGATAGTGCCAATACCCCCGTTTTTCAACTTCAACTGCAGGATGGCTATATCATCCACGTCCACTTCTTCAACAGCCTGTCCGTCCTTGGATGGCCTCCGCTTAGTGATCGTTTTAGTATTAGCAAAAACACTGTTAAACTCTCCCAGCAAATACTGTAACATATCTATTATATGAGGCCCAAGGTCTATGAGGGCTCCTCCACCAGCTTTATCTCTCTGTAAGCGCCAGGTAATAGGCCTGTGTGGATCAATATACCCTGAGTGCAAATATGCTCCCCGGAAGCTAAATATCTCGCCTAAAGCACCTTCCGCGGCCAGTTGCTTAGCGCGCATCACAGCAGGTATAAAGCGGTAGTTAAAGACTATCTGACACTTTACAGCCGATTGCCGGGAGAACTTAACGATCTCCTCGGCTTCTTTGAGGTTCATCGCTAGAGGTTTCTCGCAATAGACATGCTTTCCTGCCTTGATTGCGTCAATAATCATATCTCGGTGGAGAAAATTGGGCACGCAGCAGTCGATCAGGGAGATATCGTTCCTCTCCAGTAGATGACGATAATCTGCGCAATGGAACTCGAAACCATGCTCCTTTTGGGCTTTCGCTCCAGTCATTTCACTAGAAGTGCATACCCCTACTAATCTTGGATCAACTGGCAGTGGATCATAATATGAAGAAAGACTGCGATATCCAAGGGCATGTATCTTGCCTGCACCCCCATGTCCTATCAAACCGATGCCAAGGGGTCGCACCATCTCAAATAGCCTCCTATTCCTCGATCAGATTTGATAACTTGTCAAAGACAGGAAGTAACCGTTCATAACTTTCCTTGAAGATTTCAAAAAGTGCGGTATAGAATCTCATGTTTTCCGTATTTGTCTCTTGAAAGTCTATTATCTTGTTAAGCTGTTCCGCAACAGAAAAATCCTTAAAAATCCCTACTCCTATACCACCTGCAATTGCAGCCCCTAAGGAAGTAGCTTCTAAAGGATGAGCGGTGAGCAAGACTGGCTTCCCATATATATCTGCCATGATCTTTCGCCAGATCCACCCCTTTGCTCCACCGCCGATGACCCTTATGTTCTCTATCTTCGCCCCCTGTTCTTCAAATGCTTCCATGATAATTCGCAGGTTGAAGCACACTCCCTCCAATATCGCCCTCAGTATATCCTTCTTAGTATGCTTGCGAGTTAGGCCGATGAAGGCTCCCCTGGCTCTTGGATTCCAATGAGGGCTCCTCTCCCCCAGCAGATAAGGAAGAAAAAGAAGATTTTGTGCTCCCTTATCGCTCTGGGCAATCTCCAAATCGATCAGTTCATAAGGGTCGAGCCCCAGAGCCTCCGCTGCCTCCCTCTCATCGGAGCACAGCTCCTCCTTGGCCCATTGCAAGGAGCCACCTGCGCTCTGCATCGTTCCATTGGGCGAATATAGAGAGGGATCGAGATGAACCCAGTTAAATGTTCTCATCTTCGGATCATAGATTGGCTCTTGGGTAGCTAAAGCGACCCAAGAGGAGGAGCCAAGATAGTTATAAGCAGACTTTTCATTCACAACCCCTGCGCCCACTGCAGCGCATGAGCCGTCGCCTCCTCCGATCACAACCGGTGTTCCTGCTACAAGACCGCTTTCCGCAGCAACTTCTTTCATTACCTCACCAACAATACTTGTAGAGGAGTGCAACTCAGGCAGAACCTTCATTGAAATGCCGATCCTCTCGAGAATTTTCTCCGACCAATCTTTCTTCCGCAGGTCGAACAGGTTCGTCCCAGAAGCATCAGAGTAGTCAGTAACAAATTTTCCTGTCAATTTGAGGACCATATAATCTTTGGCTTGCAAAAATTTGAATGTTTTCTTAAAGAGTTCGGGCTCTTTATCCCGGATCCACATGATTTTAGCTGCGGAATAGCTGGGGCTAGCTCTGTGGCCAGTTATCATATATATTGTCTCCATCCCCACCCTATCCCTTAGGTGGTCGGCTTGCTCAACTCCTCGTTGATCAGCCCAGATAATGGCCTGTCTCAAAGGGGTGCCTTCCTTGTCCACCGGGAGAGCTCCCATCATTTGGCCGCTAAAACTTATAACTTTGACTGCTTCCGGCTTTACTTTGGACTTCTCAAAAATTTTGTTGGTCGAGACACAAACGGCCCTCCACCAGTCATCAGGGTTTTGCTCAGCCCAGTTCACGTGAGGATATGCAGTACCATATTCGCAAGAATGGCTCGATTGCAACTCTCCCTGAGCATCATAAAGTGTAGCTTTATTTCCCGTAGTTCCTAAGTCATGAGCCAAGATATAACTTTCACGGCACAATTCGGTCATCCCCCCTTGTCTAAGCTGAAGAGCCGGTCATATTCTTTCCAATCTCTTGCAAACTGTTCTAGGGCTTCTTGAGCTAGGGGATGTTCGACCATCGCTTCAAGTAGATTCAAAGGCACTGCAAAATGATCGACTCCCACTAAAATGCTCTTTACTGCGTCTCTTTTCAGTTAAACGAAAATAATCTAACACTCTTCGTCACTACATATCCATTTGCCCACCGAACACTTTAATTTTATAGGCATATGCACTATTTTATATTCTCATCCTTTTTAGTTGACTGAAGGAAGATCTCGCTAAAATGGCACACCAGCCTCATCCCGAGCAGATTTTCTGTGTTTTACCTTTCGCGACTTCAGATTAGCCACCAGATATCATGGGAAGTATCGAGAGCGCGGTCCCGTTCTGCACCGGAGTTGAGGAGAGATCCTCCCATCTTACGACGGTGCCGTCTATCAGGACTATCATGCGCCTTCCCGCGAAAACCACTAGAGATCTTGTTTCCAGCTCGTCGAGGACGTCAAGGACCGTCGCCTTGTTCCCGATCTCCACGATCGCCTCTGCGTCACCAGACTCTGGTATGAACTCGCCAAAGAACTTTACGCGAACGCTTCCGCCCATCTTCTCCTCATTTCACTGCGCAGTATACCCGCCATCCACCGAGAGAACAGCGCCCGTTGCATACGCCATGCTATCGGAGGAAAGACAGACTATCGCGAACGCTATCTCTTCGGGAGTCCCCAGGCGGTTCAGGGGTCTGACGGACTCCAGGTGCTGCTGAGCCGCCGTAGGGTCCAGTTCCTTCTCGATAGCCTTCTTCACAAGGGGTGTCGCAGTCGTTCCCGGACAGATGCAGTTAACCCTGATCCCCTTCGACGCGAGATCCACGGCACAACTCCTTGTCAGGCCGATAACTCCGGCCTTAGAGACGTTATAAGCAACCTGGCCGGCGATGCCGACGAGCCCCGCCTCAGAGGCGACGTTCACGATCACCCCACCTCCGCGTTGAGACATCGCCTCTGCGCTGTGCTTTAAACAGAGGAAAACCCCCTTGAGGTTGACCGCCATGATTGCGTCCCAGTCCGTCTCAGAGGCATCGAGAACCGCTCCCTTGCGATATATCCCGGCATTGTTTACGAGAATGTCAAGGGAACCGAAAGCCTTCATCGTCTCGTCTACCATAGCTTTCACTTCATCGTCTTTGGACACGTCGGCCTTGATGAAGCGCGCGCTCTTGCCCAGGCTGGTTATTATCTCGACGGTCTCGTTCGAGGCAGCCGAATCCACATCCGCGATGACAACGTTCGCACCCTCCCGGGCGAAGGCGACAGCAGTGGCGCGACCTATTCCGAGACCCGCTCCTGTAACTATCACTGTTTTGCTTCTGAATCCCATCCCTCCTCCTTCTCCATGAACCTTTCGTCTCAGTTGCCCCCTATCGAATCAAGCCCCAATTCCCTGAGCTTACCCGGCGTGGGGACACCTGATTCGTCCCACCCGCGCGCTGCGTAGTACTCGTCGAGCATCCGGTCGTAGTCCTCACGCGAGAGACGCTTGCCCATTGCCGGCCCCTCGGGAAGGGGCTCTTCGGAGATCCGCGCGGGGAGGAGATCATCTCCGCGTCGGATGCCGTCCCTGACAAGAATGAGACGCTCCAAGTTGTACACCCTCTCGCCGATGGTCATGAGCTCAGGAGTGAGATCTACGCCGGTTACAGCCTCGAGGATCTTACCCCGCGGTTCATCGGTGAACCCGAGCGCACTTCTTACCACGGTGCATATAGCAAGTGAGTCAATGTATGCCCTGGTGTCCTGTATTCCCTTGACAAGCCGCCCCTTTCCCACTATTGCGAACCTGTCGATGGTCTTCTTTAGAAGCTCGTCGCGTATTGTCCAGCCACCCACGTTGTGGCATGCCCCGCGACTCGAGGTACCGTACGAAAGACCAATCCCGTGAAATCCCCTTGGCTCGTACGCCCCAAAGCTCATGCCCTTCACGTGCATCATGAAGCGCACAGTGTCGGGTCTCTTCTTCGCTATTCCTTTGAATCCCTCGGCAAGAAGATCGCCAAGGTCTTCCCGACGGGCGATCTTGTTGATCATTCCGAGAAGCGCCTGGGCATTACCGAACCTAAGGTCTATCCCACCCGTATCTCCCTGGGAGAAAAGTCCCTCCTCGAAGCATTCCATGGCGTATGCGATTATCGTGCCCGCACTCATCGTATCTATTCCGAGTTCGTCGCAAAGCCAGTTGGCCGCGACTATCGTGTCGAAATCGGAGATCGCACACTGACCACCGAAAGCTCCTATCGTCTCAAACTCCGGGTCACTGCGTTTTCCTGCATACTCTCCAGACCTCACCTCGCACAGTTGAGAACACGCGACCGGACACCTGAAACACGCGTGGTTTCCCACCTTGTTGTGCTCTACCATGAACTCGGCAGAGATAAGCTGCACCTTGTCGAAAACAGAAGTCTGGAAGTTCCGCGTTGGATAGCAACCGAGTTCGCTCATAATCGTGGTATACTGGGCAGTGCCGAACCTCGTGTGCCCTTCTCTGGTCCTGCGCGCCTCTCTCGCCGCCTCGATCACGATATCTCTGAGTTCGTTGGGATGAGCGAGAGGTATTTCCCCACTACCCATCACGCTCACGGCCTTGAGGTTCTTCGATGCCATCACGAGACCTCCCCCTCCGCGGCCGAAGCTTCTACCGTCCGTCTGTATACACGAGAACCTGACGCCGCACTCCGCTGCAGGCCCCATAATCAGAACGGACATGTCCCGGTTTCCCGATTTCTCCTTTATGAGCGCATCGGTCTCTCCCGTGGTCCTTCCCCAGAGGTCTTTCGCATCGTGAAGCCGGACGACTTCATCGACGATCTCGATCCAGAGGGGCTCTTCTGCCCTCCCCTCTATGATGAGGCCGTCCCAGCCCGCTCTCTTCAAGCGATATCCGAACCATCCCCCGGCATTGGTACAAAGGTAGAGTTCGGTTTCAGGGGACCTCGTGCTCAGCCCCAACTTGGTGCTAGCCGGCACGGGGGTGCCCGTTACCGGTCCGGTGAAGAACATGAGCTTGTTCTCCTCAGCAAGCGGATCGACTCCAGGTGGGATCTCGCGGTAGTGGTAGTATGCGGCGATCCCCCGTGCTCCGAGGAACATCCGGCATATCTCGCTGTCTAGTTCCTCAGTTGAGCATTTCCTCGTAGAAAGGTCAATCCGCAGCAGGCGACCCAGGTATCCACCGTTGAACATTCTCTACCTCCTGACAGCGCCCTCTTCGGCGACCACCTGCGGCCCATCTGGTCCCTTTATCACTCTCTGGCGGAACCCGATCCTCGCAACAGAGCCATAATCGTGCCCTGCGTTGCCGGGGTACACCCCGACAAAGACGAGAGGCGCGTTCCCTGTGTTCACGGTGCGGTGAGCCCAGAACGGTGGTATGTACGACATCGTCCCCGGCGACATCCTGAGATGCGCGGTCCGGCCATCCTCGGTCTCCATCAGGAGGATCCCCTCACCACGAAGACAAAGGTATATCTCGGCAGTAGCGCGTCTTGCGTGATAGTGTCCCTTTGTCATGTGATACTCATCCCCCACAGCCCCCGGGTGTATAACGCTGGTGCAATGCTGAAGCTGCCCCGTTTCCTCGGGAACTGGAACGTTGTAGACTTCGTACACCGTCGGATCCTCCCCGGTCAGCGCTTGTTCTGCGGCGTCCCTGTCCCGAAATATTGTCTTTATGTCCGATAGTCGACGAATCACATGGTCCACCGGGGGGCTAATAACGCCGGTCTTAAGTTCGATCAGGGTCTGGAACGGGTTTTCGTCGGGCATGGTCTTCACCTATTCTATAGCTATGTTTCCACAAGCTCAGCAAGCTCTCCGTATACTTTAGAGAGAGATGAGAAGAGCTCGCGGTACAGGTGCGCGTAGCGCCTGTACTTCTCATGATACTCCGGGCGCGGTTCGACGCGACCGATAGTCTTCACCATCATCGTTGAGGTCTCGGCCAGGTCCTTGAAAATGCCGACGGCATTCCCCGCGATCATCGCGCTTCCCAGAATCGAGACCTCTGTTCGTTCAAGCCGCGTGTACGGGATGCCCAGTACATCCGCCTTTATCTGGTTCCAAAAGTCGCTCTTAGCGCCACCGCCGATCACGCGCACCTCGTTGAAATCCACATTCGGAAAAAGCTTCCGCTTCACATCGAGGTAATACTGGTATTCGTAGGCGATTGCCTCAAGAATCGATCGGAAGAAGGCGGGCCTTCCCTGCCCCCAGCTGAACCCCACCCACGCTCCCCGGACCAGCGGGTCGCTCGGCAGGACCCTCCCGCCGAGGTGGGGTACAAAAAGCATGCCACCGGAGCCCGGTTCGACATGCGCTGCTCTCTCGTCCAGCAACCGGTAAACATCGCCACCCTTCCCGCCTGCCTCTTGCGTGATGTCCGCGCTGAACTCGTCGCGGAACCACCTGAGGCATAAGCCTCCACCGTTGATGAACGCCAGGGGGTGCCAGAGCCCGGGTATGACTGACCTGGACATGATGACCGTTTTATTGGCGATGTCGGGCTTGAAAGCATCGGTGCAGCTCGCCATGACCGAGGCTGTGCCAGCGTTATCGAGGATAATACCAGGGGAAACAATGCCCGCCCCAAGATAGCCGGCGGTCTGATCCCCGGCGCCAGCCGCTATCGGGAGACCCTCCCTCAATCCGCACTCATCGGCTGCCTCTTTCGTCAGGGCGCCAACTATATCCCACGGGTTCACGATCCGTGGAAGCTTTTCCATCGGCACTCTAAAAGTCTCACACAACCTCTCCGACCAGCGTGCCCGGACCACGTCGGAGAACCCGTTGAAGTGGATGTATGTGTGGTCGATGAACGCCGAGTCTCCGTCCAGGCCGGCCATTTTGCCCGCGACGAACCCAGCGGGCACGACGAACTTGTGGATCTTTTTGAAGACCTCGGGCTGCTCGTTCATCCACCAGAGGATCTTCGGGCCGTGTGCGAAGGTCGGTGGACAACCGCTGCTCTCGAGAATCTTGTGTTCCGCTGCCTCGCGCATCAGATCCACGTAGCAGCAACATCTGGTGTCGAGCCACGAGTCATATCGCGTAACCGGGTTGAACTCTTCATCAATAGCACCTATGCCGGACATCTGTCCGTCGAAGGCGATCGCTTTGACCTCCCCCGGCGAGACGCCTCCATCTCTCATCGCTCGCCTGATGGTCCGGACCGCCGACTCATATATCTCCATCATGTCCTGTTCCACCCAGCTCGGCTTCGGATAGTAAAGACATGATTCCTCGTAGGCCTCTGATACAAGATGTCCCGTTGAATCGAATATTCCCGTCTTGGTGCCTGTCGTTCCGAGATCGACCCCGATGACGCACTTGCGGCTCACTGCGCCCCCCCTACTCCACACGACCCACTGAGTCCGTAGAGGGTGTAGAACATAACCGCCAGAATTATCACTACGCCCACCGAAACTTGCTGCCAGAAGTATTGAAGTCTGAGGAGCATCATCCCGTTGATGACCATGGAGAGCAATATGGCCCCTGCTAGGGATCCCCACAGCCGCCCGATCCCACCGTACGGGGCGGGGCCGCCGACGATCACCGCTGCTATGATGTGCATCTCCATTCCCGTACCGAATGTGCCATGATAGGAATCGAGCCTTCCTATAAGGATGATCCCCGCAAGCGCAACGAGGAACCCCGAGAAGATGTCGAGATATATGCCTTGTAGAGATTTATTTTGCCATCGGCAAAACTCAGGCTAAATACCTATTTATTTTAGACAGCGAATCTTCTTCTTCGCCATTGATCAAAAACGACAACACTAATAATAAGCATCCCCATAATGACTTGTTGCCAGAAAGCGGAGACGCCGAGCAAGTTCAAACCGTTACCCAGTGTGCCCATTATGAATGCGCCAATGAGTGTACCGACAACACCACCCGCACCACCAAGGAGAGTTGTTCCGCCAATGACTACAGCAGCAATACTGTGCAATTCTGCCCCACCCGCCATTAAGGCATTGGCTGAATTTAGACGGCCGGTGAGGACAATACCAGCAACTGCAGCCAAGAGTCCCATGATAGTATAAGCCATAATCTTGGTGCGGTCAATGCTGATACCTGAAACTCTGGCAGCTTCCCGGTTGCCTCCTATAGCATAAATAGCCCGGCCCAATGTAGTATTGGTTAAGATATGCCATCCCATGATAGTTACAGCTACAATAACTAGAGCCGGAACCGGAACACCCAGAATATCGCCGCTACCTAGCCAGATTAGTCCTGAGGGCAATCCAGCTCCAACTTCGAGAAGGGCCTTGTGCGAGGGAACCGGCAGCCCCCCTGTCACGATCAGTGCTAGACCTCTTGCCGCAGTCATTATACCCAGCGTGGCAACAAAATCGGGGACCTTTGTTTTGGCAATGACGATACCACTTATAGATCCCACCAGCGCCCCCGTCCCCAAAGCCAAAAGCATACCAACTACCATACTTTGTCCATGGTATGTCATTGCTACCGCAGCCACGGAAGCTGAGAGAGCAAGGACAGCGCCAACGGATAGATCAATACCTCCAGAAATAATAACCATGGTCTGACCTATAGCAAGGATGGCGTTGATGGAAGATTGTACCGCTACATTCGAAAGATTACGTGCGGTAAAAAAATGAGGTGAAGCAAAAGAAAGATATGCTATCAGGAGCAACAGGGCAATAAGTGGCCCCCCTTTTAGCAAACTCTTCTTGCTTGCTTCACCCCCCATAGAGACCAATCGCCCCATTAATAAAGATATTCTCGGAGATGCTATTGCGGATACCGTGCTCTCGGGGTTATTTCCTATATTAGATACTTTTGTTCGCTTTTCCCTCATAACTATTCCTCCCTGTTTTTCCTGCTATTTATGTATCCTAACTGGCACTTTTTAGCAGCTTCTCTTGCGTTGCCTCTCCTCTTTGATATTCTGCAGTAAAACTTCCTCTTCGCATTACGAAGATACGGTCAGCCACGGCTAGAATTTCTGGCAACTCCGAAGATATCATAAGGATTCCTACCTTTTCCTTAACCAATCGGTTAAAAAGTTGAAAAATCTCGGATTTTGCTCCTACATCAATACCCCGTGTGGGTTCATCAAAAATCAGAATCTTCGATCCACTGCATAGCCACTTGGCTAACACAACTTTTTGCTGATTACCACCGCTCAGATACATAGCACATCGACCCAAGTCAGCAGGCAAAACACGCAATTCCTTGATGCGTTTCTCTCCTTCTCGTCGCTCTTTTTGATGTTGAAGCAAACCTAGCTGAGAGAATTCCTTTAAATTGGCCAGGGTTATGTTTGGCAATACGGGCATTGGGTGTATGAGGCCATCTCCCGCTCTATCTCTGGTGAGATAACCCAATCCTAACCCGATTGCCTCCTCCGGAGAAGATATGGTAACTCTTCTACCATCAACGTAGATTTTACCACTATCAGTCTTTTGTAATCCAAATAATGCACGCACAAGGGTAGTACATCCAGCATTCAGAAGACCATAAATGCCCACTATTTCCCCTTCATGCAAAGTGAAGTCCACATGGTGCAGTGCCCCTTTTACCTCCAGGTCTTGCACCTTCAAGATAGGCTCACCAGGGATCATTTTCTCTTTGGGATACTGTTCCTTAAGTTCTCTTCCTACCATCATCTGAATAAGAGTGTCCTCGCCCACCCCATTTACGGGTAATGTAGCAACCTTTTTCCCGTCTCTCAGAACAGTCACCCGTTGGCCCACTATGGGAACCTCGGATAAGCGATGGGAGATATAAATAATAGAAATCCCCCGTTCACGCAATTCATTTACGAGGTTAAAAAGTCGCTGCCGCTCCTCTTCTGATAGAGCTGATGTAGGTTCGTCGAGGAGCAGTATCCGTTCATTTAAAGACAAACATTTGGCAATTTCTACGAGCTGTCGTTCAGCCAGACCAAGATGCCTTACGGGTACTTTAGGGTCAATAATAAGGCCCAGTTTCTTCAGAACTTGTTGAGCCTCTTCATACATTCTTGGCCAATCAATAAAGAAAACCCTGCGTCTGGGCAATCTACCTAGAAAGATGTTCTCAACTACACTCAGGTCAGGAATGAGACTCAACTCTTGATAAACCATGCCTATTCCCAATAAACGAGCATGGTAAGAACTGGTTATTTCGACCTGTTTACCCCGGAGGATGATACGGCCGCTATCTTTCGGCAAAGAACCGCTAAGGATCTTCACTAAGGTAGATTTACCAGCACCATTTTCGCCCAGGAGAACATGGGTCTCTCCTTCATAAAGGTCAAAATCCACATGATCAAGCGCATGAACACCCGGGAAACTCTTATCAATAGCTTCTAGGCGCAATAGAGGCTCAGTTGGCATTCCTCTTCTTCTCCTTTTGCCGTAACCTTATGTTTATCGGCGGATAGCCCCCCGCACCCTCCGCCGGGGTTACTACCGCTCCCCGTCGGTGAAGGCTTTAGCCCCTCACCGACGGGGTTGGCCTCCGAGGAAAAGGCTGGCTGAAGGTCAGACGCATCCTCCTCGGTGGACCTTTACTTTATATTCTACCTCCTTGTGGCCTCCTTAACTGCATCCCAGTCTAGGGGATGAAGGAATGGCTCAGGAAAGAACTCACGCGTATTTTCCACAAATATGGTCCTCGGTCTGACATCCCAAATCGGAGGGGGGTTTTGGCCCAGAGCTGCCATGATCGCAAAGTAGGTTCCGTACCAACCCCACTCCGCAAAACCATGCCATACATCCGCCTGTATTCTTCCGTCCCTTATCCTCGCCGCTGTCTCCCCTGTAGCGCTCATGGAGAATACTCTCACATCGCCTTGCCTGCCGGCAGCTTCAACAGCTAGCATTCCGCCAAGAGACGGCTCACTAGACGCCCCCCATATGAAGTCAATCGTTCCTGGAGGATTGGCCATGAGAATGTCCTCCGTTGCCGTGATAGCTTTCGCTCGGCTCCAGTCTGTTGGCAGTGTAGTAACTATTTCGATACCGGGAAAGGCATCAATCGTCCTGTGAAAACCCGTCAATCGAGCCACAGAGAAGAAACCGCCCGCAACACCCTCAAGAAGGGCTCCCCTTGCTCGTATACCCGCTCTTTCTTCCGGAGTGATACCAGCATATAGGGCTTGCCACCATGCTAGATCGAGGAATTCTCCCGGCCTAGTCTCAACCTTTCTCCCCGTACCTAACACACCCGGTCCACCAAAGTAATCTACCACGGCAAAGGCAGAAATCTCACCTGACATCTCGTTATCGAAGCCAATATAAGAGACTGCCTCAACCCCTTTAATGGGCGTCTTTAAGTTTACAAATATCACCGGAATACCGGCCTCGTTAGCTCTGAGAACAGCTGGCCTAATCACTTCTACTTCTATAGGCGAGATGACAATTACATCTACGCCCATCGCAATGAAGTCTTCGATGATGGCCACCTGATCCGCAAAAGCTATATGTGAGGCCGGAGACCGAGTGATGAGTCTAGGATTGAATCCATGTCGCCATGCGTCTTCAACGCTGCGATAAAACCAATCCGTCGCGGTCATGAAGGCTCCGGTGATATCGGGTGGCGTCCACCCAATAACGATTTCCTCTTTCCACGGTTCAAGTACTGGTTTTTCTACTACAGGAGGCGGACATCCCATAGCCACGACCGAGACCAGCAGAACCATCGATAGAACTACCCAGACCCCTTTTTTCATTCTTTTCCTCCTTTGCATATTTTTGATACCCTGCCATATGTTTCCTTGCACCTTTTTTCCTCCTTTGCATATTTTAATACCCTGCCGTATGTTTCCTTTTACCTCATTTTTCTATATCACCCCCTCTCTGTCCGTCTGTGACTTTACGACGGTTTTCAAGCCTCTACCTGCCGCAGCATCAGTCATGGCAAGCTCAATGTCATCAAGGTCCACGACACTGGTAACTAGATCCCCCACGTTCACCTTGCCGGTTGCTATGAGGTGAAGCGTCGTCCGGTATTGCCTCTTGCTTGCCCTGGTGCTGCCGGTAACGACCAACTGCCGGTAATGGATTTCGTTAGTGTCGAGAGTGACCCCAGGGCTGCCCCTGGGAAGTCCTCCGAAGAAGTTGATGTATCCGCCGGTTGCGGCGAGTCTGAGGGCACCCTTTTGTGCCTCAGGCGAAGGACAGGCAACTATGACCGCGTCCATTCCAATTCCGCCGGTGAGATCCATCACCGCCTCAACGATATCCGTCTCGGCTGAGTTCATTGCGACATCGGCCCCCCTCTCCCCGGCAAGACTCACCCGCTCGTCCAAGACATCAGCAACAAGCACCGGACCCGCGCCGACGGCCTGGGCTAACATCATGTGCATAAGACCGATAGTACCGGCCCCTATGATGGCCACGGAGTGTCCTGCTCGGATTCCGCACGCTTCCTGACCGTTCAGGCAGCACGAGAGAGGCTCGTTCAGGGCCGCTTCCTCATAGGAAACACCCTCCGGGATCCCGACCACGTTCCCGCGACTTACGGCAGGGGCAGGAATGCGGACTTTCTCGGCGAACCCGCCGGGGAGGTCGATACCGAGCGCCCTGTACTGGGAGCATAGATGCTCGTCACCGCGGATACACATCCGGCATCTGCCGCATCCGAAGTTAGGCGCAATGGCGACCCTCATCCCTGGCGAGAAACCTTCCACCTCTGGTCCCATCGAGATAACGTCGCCGGCGATTTCGTGGCCAAGGACGGCCATCTCCGGCACATTGCCGTCCGGGCCTTTCTTGTATATCCTGATATCTGTTCCGCATATCGCCGCAGCCTTGATGGATACGACGATTTCACCGCGAGACACCGTCACCTCAGGAATATCTTCCACCCGTATGTCTTCAGGGCCGTACAAGACCGCGGCTTTCATCCTAGTCATCCGCCTATTGAACTAGTAGCTGATTTCGACCGATTCACCCTCGACAAGCGATCTGTTCGCTGCGACAACGGCGGCTACGACGCGCCTGCCCTCCTCTGCACCCACCTTAGGCTGGCTCTTAGTGCGTATGCTTTCTACAAAATGTCTGGCCTCGGCTATGTACGCGTCGCGGAACTTGCTTCTCCAGCTAATGGAGGGAGGCGCGGTAACCCCGCGCTCAAGCGTGTACGCCACCACCGCCTCGTCGTTCATCTTTCCCACAAGGATCACACCGTGCTCCCCAAGGATCTCACACCGTGAGTCGTAGCCGTATTCGGCCGGGCAACTCCCGTCTATCATTCCAAGACGTCCTTCTTCAAAGACCAGAGTCACCACAGCGTGGTCATAGAAGTCCGGGTATCGTTGTGCAAGGTTGCCGTTCTTAAGGTTTGCTCCAAAGGCGTGCACCTTCTTTGCTGCACATCCCATAAACCAGAAGAGCGAATCGAAGTCGTGACTATTCACCTCTGCCAGGAGCCCGTTACTCTGTTTCACCGAGAAGTACCACTCAGGAGGCAGTCCCGGCCCTCTTGTCATAGACTTTACTAAAAGGGGCTTCCCTATGACTCCTTCCTCTACCATAGTCTTAGCAGCAATAAACGATGAATCAAATCTCCTCATAAACCCGGTCTGAAACAAAATTCCGGCCTTTCGTATCTCCGCGATCATGGAATCGCACTCGGCGACACTCAAGGCCATCGGTTTCTCGCAGAATACGTGTTTGCCTGCCCTTGCAGCTTGGACTACGAGGTCGTGGTGGGTGAACGTCGGCGATGTTATAACCACCGCACCAACATCCTGGCGGCCAAGAACCTCTTGGGAATCGGGGAAGAGCTGGATACCCTCGAGATGTGAGCCGGCGGTCTGAAGTGCTTTCGCTTCGGGATCGCATATACCCACCAACCTTGCGCCGGGGACATCCTTGAAGTAGTTCCTCGCATGAACCATACCGGCACGCCCGGCACCGATCACGCATACACCTATAGTTGTTGTGGTTAGCTCCGATGGATCCATTAGCAGTTACCTCTCCCCCTAGTAATCTACGCTGCACTCAGTATCATTACTTACCCACCAAACAGATCAATGACGAAAAACTCCTTCTCAACAAACTCACCAATATACCTTTCTGCTAATCGCATCTCCTATTTTGTCGACCGCAAAGTATAGTTCTCTGCAGAAAGCATTAGAATGAGTATCGCTGAGGTAATGGCAGAGAGAGCATAATAGTCCATAAAAAAACCGCTGAGTAGGCTAACAAGGAGCTTCCGCTCCATTATAACGCTTTATGCAAATGACTATAAATGATTTGACACGTAGGGTATAATGGGATTCAGAAAGCCTGTCAAGCTTTCCTGCCATGAGATATCTTACCCATGCTCATTACAACGCTTTCTGCAAAGAACTATATAATGCCTTTACTTTCAGCACTTCCTCCTCATCGCAGTAGGATCATTCCCGGCGGTCACTTCAAATGGGCAGATAAAATTGATTCCTGCCTCTATCCAGAGGGGAATGAGTTGTTCAACATACGGCCTCTTCAGTATCCTTGTCGAAGATATGCATGAACTCCATCTCAGCGACCAGCGCTATCCTCTGGCCGATGGCCACCTCAGTTTGGGGGGTGAGCCGCGCCACTAGCTCTACACCGCCGGTCTCGGCGTGGATGAGCAGCTCATCGCCCAGGGGTGCACGTGCCCGCACTCGCGCTTCCAGGGTCGCTTCCGGATTATGGTCATGTGCCATCTCCGGTGTCTTGAGGTTCTCCGGACGCAGCCCGAAAACCACCTCGCGACCGAGGTAACCTTCGAGCTTCCCGGTCTTATCCTGGGGGACCTTGAGCTTAAAGCCGGAGTTGACCACATAAAGCCGTCCCTCCTCCCCGGTCAACCTGACCGGGAAGAAGTTCATCGCCGGGCTGCCCATGAACCCGGCGACGAACATGGTCACCGGGTTATTGTAGACCGTCTGGGGGTTATCATACTGCTGCATCACCCCGTCCCTCATTACCGCCACCCGATTCCCCAGGGTCATTGCCTCCGCCTGATCGTGGGTCACATAAATGGTGGTGGTCTTCAGCTCTTGGTGTAGCGCTTGAAGCTCGGCCCGCATCACCACCCGCAGCTTGGCATCGAGGCTGGAGAGGGGCTCGTCGAACAAGAATACCTCAGGATGGCGGGCAATCGCCCGCCCCACCGCCACCCGCTGGCACTCGCCGCCCGATAGCGCCTTGGGCTTCCTTTTAAGCTTATCAGCGATCCCTAACAGCTCTGCCACCTGGCGCACCCGCTTATCAATCTCCCTGTTGGGCACCTTGCGCATTCGGAGACCGAAGGCTATGTTGTCATAGACGCTCATATGAGGATAGAGGGCATAGTTCTGAAAGACCATCGCAATGTCACGGTCTTTGGGCGGGATGTCAATGACCGGCCGCTCACCGATATAGATCTCACCCTGTGTCACCTCCTCTAGACCGGCGACCATCCGCAGAGTGGTCGTCTTCCCGCAGCCGGAGGGGCCGACCAGGACGATGAACTCTTCATCTTCAACCTTCAAGTCGAGCCTGTCCACCGCGGTAACATCGCCGAACTTCTTTGTCACCTCGTGTAGGACTACCTTAGCCATCTGTTCCCCCTCTTCTACTCTCCATTTAGGTGAAGCACCATTCCTAACATCCTAATTTTATTACCCCTAGAAGTAGTAATAAGATAGTGGAAGAATGCCTGAATGTGGTGCTTAGTTAGTTAGAACCGCGATAGATTCCCATCTTACTTGCCTATGGGTATCAAACCCTTAATGAGATACCGCTGTAGACTCACCACAAGTATGATCGCCGGTATGATCGATATCGTTACAAGAACCGATATATCCCACCATTGCGGACCTCGCTGGAAGTGCTGTGCAGCGATCAGTAACGGTAGTGTTTGTGTTCTGCCGCCTGTTAGCATCAACGCAAGCAGGAACTCATTCCAGGCGAAGATGAAACAGAGTAAGAAAGTAACCGCTATGCTGGGGGCTACCATTGGGAGAACGATGCGAAAGAAGACCTGAACCCGCGAAGCTCCATCGACTAACGCCGCTTCTTCAATCGAAATTGGAAGCTGGGAAATAAAATTTGTCATCATCCACACAGCAATTGGCGTATGGGCAGCAATATAGACGAATATCAGAGCAAGTTTAGTATCAAGGAGGCCGGCAAAGTGGAACATGATGAACAGAGCTAGGGCGGTGATGACCGGAGGCATCACCCGTTGAGAGACGATCCACAAAAGAATATCCTTGTTTTTCATGTGCCCGAACTTGAATCTGAAACGCTCTAATCCGTAGGCAGCCATAGTTCCAAATATCACAGCGAATAGCGAGCTGGAAGTAGCGATGACCAGACTGTTGAAGACAGGCCCGAGCAGCATCCTCCTCTGAACCGTCCATATGTTATACCACCATTCGGTTGTTGGAATAAAATCCACCCATGGAATGTATCTAGGGCCGCGAAAGACATCGCCTATCTCCTTAAACGAGGTGGTCACCACCCAATAGAGAGGAAATAGAACAATCAGCGCCCATAGCAATAACATCCCATATGTAGCAGCGTTGTTTAACAGCCTCTTTTTTTTCACCACTCGCCCTCCTTCGCAGGTTACCCAGAGGTCGATGCGCGGTATCTGCGTGCCACAGCTAGAAATACACCTATGCCCAGAAGTACCGGTATAAACAAAGTAAGCGATATCGCGGCACCGTACGCGATATCGAAGATGCGCAGCCCGGCGATATAGGCAAATAGGGTCATACTCTCCGTGCCTAGCCCTGGCCCCCCTCCAGTCATAATAACAATAATATCAACCACTTTAAATGCCTCTACTGTCCTAAACAGGATTGCCACCAGAACCGCAGAAGCCAGCAAAGGCAACGTGATATGTCTAAATAATTGCCAGCCCGTAGCCCCGTCTATACTTGCTGCCTCGACATATTCCTTTGGGATCGCTTGTAACCCCACAAGCAGGATAAGGAACATGACGGGGGTCCACTGCCAAGTATCAGTAAGGAGGATGGTTAGCAAGGCTACATCCCCACTAATTAACCATCCTATGGGCTCAAGCCCCACGCGATTTAAAAAATCATTGATTGGACTACGCCCATAGTCGAACATCATTCTCCCCATATACCCAACTGAGATTGGAGCCAGTAGCATTGGGAGTAGAAACAGGACCTTGAAAAAGCCCTGCCCTTTTATCTTTCCATTTACCAACAAGGCCAACCCTAAACCGATAAGAAACTGCACGCTTACCCCAAAAACAACTAAGATGAGAGTGTTTGAAAAAGCATTCCATAAGCGCTCGTCGGCAAAAAGCCGGCTCCAGTTAGCAAGTCCGGCAAAATGGAGCTGTATTCCACCACCTTCGAAGGTTACCCGGCTGAATGACAAGATAATAGTCAGCAAAAAGGGGAGTATAGTCAACGCTAATAAAATAATAACTGTTGGGGCAAGGAATGCCCTACCAGTACGTTGTTCGCTGAATCCCGTGGCTCGTTGCTTTCTCTTCTTGGCGTTCGCCACATCGTGAACACTCATCCCTCATCCCTCCCTATCGTGCTACTGCGCCTTGAAGAACACCACCCCCTGGAAGGGGGTGGTGTTCTTCTTGATCTTATTCTTCCAACGGTGGTAGACCAAGGGAAGCGCGGAAAGCCCGCAGTTGGGCGTCGCGACCAAGTTCTTCGGTGATCAGGTCCCATTCTCTGGCGGCGTCATCCAGCGCCTCCTGAGGTGTTTTTATCCCGGCAAGGGCTAAACTAATTTGAGCATCTATTGCATCAAAGTAGCGAGCTGCGCCAGGGATCCTCAAGTCCACTTGAACGTTGGGGTGTGCAATGGTTGCCCGAATAGCTTTCAAGTATGCCGCCGGATCGGCAAACCCCATCCCGAGCCAACCAGCCATTTTCTCGAAATGGAAGTACCTGTACGGATTGAAACCGGTCTCGGCGGTGACAACAGAAATGTAGCTATTCTCCGGCCTGCTCAAGAAAGAAATGAAGTCATAGGCAGCCTCAATATTAGGGCTCTTTGCATCAATAGCCGCTAACCAGCCTCCGAAGGCAAGATAAGGCGCATGGTTCACTTCCGGAAACTCTACCCACCTCCCTTGTTTGTAGTCCCAAACCTCGGTCGTTCCGGGCATGATCGAATAGCCGCTCCTCCCTCGGACGATGGAATCTGGATGAGTTTCGCCGATTATCCCAATATCGCCCCAGTCGATAGCCATGGCTACGTCCGTCATCGTGAAGACCATACGCACCTCCCCGGAATCCATCATGGTCATGCCCGGAGCCCCAAAGGGAATGATCCTGGTCCAATCCTCAAGGGCTCGAACATGTCCGGGGCTGTTGACCAACGGCTCCATTGTCTCAGGGCAAAAGAAGAGCCCATGCTGACCGGGTATGCTGACATACGGTGCTGCCCGGGAGAAGAAGGTCCAGTCGGCTTGACCGAGTCTTCGCATGGCTTCGACAACTCCGTGATCCGGTATGCCATCCCCACTCCAGTCCCAAGCATGGAAGAACTCGGCTATATCCCTATGTTCATCCCAGGTCCTAGGTGGAACAGGAAGCGCGTAACCGAATTGAGCTTCGAACATTGCCTGAAATTCAGGATTTCCTAGCACGTCCTTTCGATAATAGAAGAGATGGCTGTCGCCATCCATTGGAACAGCGTAGATAATGTCGTCCCAGACGACGATCCTTTCTCTGTAGACCGGCAGAATGTCCTCCCAGTCTATATGTGGATCTGCTGCTATTAGGGCATCGAGTGGAGCTAGAAAACCTGCACCGGCAAAATCGGCAAGCCAGGCGGCGGGGAAGATGATCACGTCATAGTGCGCGGCGCCGAGGGCAAACGAAGCGAACATCCTTGGGTATAAGTCCGCCCACGGCGCAGTGACCAGCTCCACCCTTCCACCAGTGGCCGCTTCCCAGTCAGGTCCAAACATCATGACTGGTTTGGCAATGAACGGTGGGGGTTGTGTAAATACCGTGATGGTAACGCCGTCAAATCGCCTCTCTACTGGTGGCACTACCACCTCATCTACTGGTGGCGGACAACCGGTCAGCGCTAAAGCCGCTACCAGTAAGAGGCTCAGCCCCAGCCCCAAAATTCTTTTTCTCATTAGTTTTTTACTCCTTATTTTTATATTCTTGTCTTTATATTGTTTCTTAATTTGATATCAATTCTTTTTGCTCAACCACCTCCTTGGTAAGATTTTGGTTTGACTAACTAATATATCAGCATTTACACTCTCTCACCTCCTCCTAACGTTTATTTCTAGCCTTTCCTGTAATAGTTTAAGTTTTTCCAAAAGTTTCAACCACTCCGATTTATCCTGACTCATCAGCACCTCGGCTTACCCTCATTATAAAACCATCCTAATAACTTGCATTCCGCACTTTGCGGTAAGGGTACAGCCACATTGTGGCAGCGCGATGTCTCAACGTAATAACTTTTCCTAAACTACAAATATTGTATCAGCCCTCAGAAGTTTTGTCAAGCCCCCTTTTTTGAAAAACTTACCCAT
>QLUN01000199.1 GCA_018725455.1 Chloroflexota bacterium | reverse complement strand
ATGGCATGGTCGAGCGCTTCAATGGCCGCATCAGTGAGCTTGTCCAGCAAACCCGGTTCGCATCGGCCGCCGAACTCGATGCGACTTTGAACAACTACATGTTTACGTACAACCACCACATCCCGCAGCGCTCGCTTGGACATCTTTCACCGGTCGATGCCCTCGAGTCCTGGCGCGAGAAAAAAACCGGAACTCTTCATCAAGCGCGTCTATAAACAGGCGGAACTTGATAACGCCGCCATCTCGCGCGGTTCAGTCCAACAAGGTTTATCATCCGCAAGGGGAGGCCCATGCTCAACTCACACGTCACTTCGCGGCTGATAAACGCTGTTCGTTAGGCCGCACAAAGCAACACTCATCAGTATCGAGGCACCATGAAGTCCTTTCCACCCCGCCTTTGGATCATCATTGCGGTACTGATCGGGACAATCGCCACCAGTCAGGCGCAACCTGCAAACCGGAACCCAGGTGTCAATTCCGCCGTCAACCCGAAGATCAACTCCTCGATCAATCCAGAGATTAACTCTTCGATAAACCTGAAAATCAACTCGTCTCTCAACCCAAGTATTAACTCATCCATAAATCCGAGTATTAACTCCTCGCTGAACCCGAGAATAAACTCATCGATAAATCCACAAATTAACTCGACACTTAATCCAAACATAAACTCATCCATCAATCCGAAGATCTCTAGAAACCTTCGGGGGATGTATGTGTGGAACCGAGAAGGCAATCTGTCAGGCTTGCTTATATTTGCCAATCGCTCGTTCTTGCTTTGGTACTCGGGCGGCGAGTGGCAAGGCTATGCGGCTTCGAACGGCTCCGATGGGTTCAACTTGTTTGACACGGATGGTGAATGGATTGGGTACTTGCTCGACAACTCGGGGGATGGGTTTAATCTCTTCACAACGAGTGGCAAATGGAGTGGCTTCACGACTTAGGGCAGCGCAAGGTGCGGTCTAACGCATCGAGACGGACCTTCGCAAGCGTGCTTTGCCCGCTTGCTCGGTCGCACATGCGCGACGTTATTGGTCCGGCCCGGTGAAGTCTCAATTTCCGTTCGGGTTGAGCCTGTCGAAACCCTTCGACAGGCTCAGGGCGAACGGTTCATATTTCATCGGGCCGGATCAATATGCCTCGCTTGAGACGTTGTCACTCGATCCCAAGCACAAGCGTTGACGCCATTTCCGCATCAATCTTTCCATGGACATCTTCCAATTTCTCCGTGATCGAAATTCCCCGCCGAGTCCCTCGGACGAGCTGCTCTACGAATTCGTGGCAAGAGAACTTGCCAACTCCGTTGTCAAGCAAGGCCTCTGGACCAAAGCATTGTCTGAGAACGATTGGCACGAACCGAAGGCAAAGGCCTCCTACGTCCGGATGCGGATCGTGCAACTGCGCGAGGAGCTGAAAGTTGAGCTAGCCCGGCTGCAAGCCCGGACATCTTGCCCTGTTGCAGAGGCGCTTTCCTTTGGCCTGTCCGAAGATGAGGTTGCGTACTTGGGCGAGCCGATCAAGGCCGTTCGATACTTGGAGAAGTACCGAACTTCAAAGGAGGCAGTCTCGAAGGCAATTGGACTTGGCAAGCTTCGTGGTGTTCTCCATCACGATGTGCTGTGGGTCCAAGATCGTCCAATTCGTCGATGACGTCCAATTAAGCCTTTGTGAGCGATGGACATTGAGCATGAAGTGGCGGAGGTATCTGTTCACCCCCCTCGCGACACCACCCCACTGTGTTGCGGATAAACTGACCCCATGACCCGTCGAGCCACCCCAGCACCCGTGAGCGAGCTGCCCAGCGCACTGCCCGACACGGTGCCCGGGTGCCACGAGCTGATTCACCAGCTGATGCAGCGCCTGAGCTGGCTGGAAGAACGGGTCAACCTCAACTCACGCAACTCCTCCAAACCACCCTCCAGCGACGGCCCTGCCACACCACCCGCACGCCCGAGCAAATCCCCAAGCGGCAAAAAGCTCGGTGGACAACCCGGACACAAAGGCAGCTTTCGGGCGATGGTCCCCGAGCAAGACGTTCAGCACCGCACCCAGTGCCAGCCACCCGCGCAATGCGACGCCTGCGGCTCAGCGATCAAAGTCGATGGCGATAAACCGATCCGCCACCAGGTCTTCGAGCTGCCCAAAATCGAACCCATCGTGAGCGAGTACGTGCGTCTGCGCGGCATCTGTAGCGGCTGTGGACGCAAACACCACGGGGCGCTTCCTGCGGGGGTTCCAAGCGGCCAACTGGGGCCACGCGCCCTGGCCCTGGTGGGCACACTGGCTGGGCAATTCCACCTGACACAGCGCAAAGTGCAGGCGGTGCTCTCACACGTCATGGGCATACATTTCAGTCTGGGGGCCGTGTCCCAGGCGCACGGGCTGGTCAGCCAGGC
>QLUN01000198.1 GCA_018725455.1 Chloroflexota bacterium | reverse complement strand
AGACCCTCTGCCGCCGGATCGCCGTCTCAAATCCCGCACCAGTCAACGTCTCTCGATAAACATCACCAAGTCCCTCCTGGATAACACGATTGCCTATGGTGTCCTGAGTAAGGCGAATGGTCTCGGTCATTGGTATCCCCGCGGCCAGCAGGGTGCTCATAGTGGAACACAGGCGCGCTAGCTCGCTGCGCTCAATTATTCTGCCGGCGACCGGGGTCTTGAGTATCAGCCGGTCCCACCGCCTTCTCCCCGGCGGTGTGCGGATATGCCACGTGGCGAGCACGCCCAGGGCAACGATGCCTGCCAGAACATACATCCCGTAGGCCTGGGCAAGCTCGCTGAGGCCAATCAGCATCCGGGTGGCGAGGGGGAGCTCGGTGCCGAATTCCAGAAATAGCCCCGTCATCGCCGGAAGGGCGAAAGTGATAAGTATGAATGCCGCCGCAAAGCCGACAACAAGCACGATGGCAGGGTAGGTGAGTGCCTTCTTAACCTTTGCGGCGGTGGTTCTCTGCTTCTCCATGTAAGCCACGAGCTCAAGGAGGATTTTCCTCAGCTCCCCGGTCTCCTCCGCTACCTGGAGCAAGCGGGTATAGAATGGGGGGAAGACGGAGGATTGACGCTCACAGGATCGGCAGAAGGAATCTCCGGACTCAAGATCATGGATGACGGAGCGGATGCTATCCTTGAAAGACTGCTTGCCTGTCTGTTCATACAGTATCCTGAGGGAAGGGACGAGGGAGATCCCCGATTCGAGGAGAGAAGCGAGCTCACGAGTGAAGACGATGACATCCAGAGGCTTTACCCCGAACAGGGTGGGCAGGAGCTTAGCCCGGGAGGGCAGTTGACGTCTCCTTTTCAGCGCGACGATAATAAGGTCCTTCTCCCACAGTATCTCCCGTGCTCTCTGAGGGGACTCGACCCCGAGGAGGCCGGTCACCCTATCGCCGGCTTGATTGTATGCCACATATTTGATAGCCATTGCTTCGCTAGTGATTGGTAACTGGTGATTGGTGACTGGTGACTGGTGACTAATCACCAGTTACCAATCACTAATCACCGCTGACTCCTGCATCTCGCATCTTGCATCCTGTCCTCGGTCCCTTTCCTCTGGTATCTTACCAGACAGTCTCCACACTTTGAGACCTTGCAATCACTTCATCGCTTGTTATCAATGGTACATCCAGGAACTTAGCTGTCGCCGCAATGACCCGGTCATGCAGTTCGGGAATATCTTCTATCACTCTAGCCGTGAGGATAATCTCCATATCTACCGGGAAGACGAGGTAATTGTCACTGCCGCTGACCAATTCAACCACCTGAGCCAAATCGGCATTAGTCCTACCCTTTTCTGAAAGATACATGATCTCCATCAAGGTTATTCCCGAGATAACAATTTCGTCTACTCCCGAGTCTACACGTCTCAATATCTCCTTTGCTCGTTCGGTGATTTTGTTGCTTTGGGTCAGGTGCCTGATGATGACCATTGTATCAGCAACATACCTCATCAAATCTCCTTCTTCAATAAGTTCTCCCAGGCCTTCCTGCGAAGCTCCGCTATCTCCTCCTCTCGAAAATCTGCTCCACGCCAGAGTCCTTCCAAAGAGACGATGTTTCTCTTTCCTCTGCTGTATTTCTCCTTTAGGAAACTCACGAAATCCTCAACCTCCGCCAGTTTATCTTCCGACAAATAGTTCAGGTCATCCCATATTCTTTTCTTATGCCGTAATAACGCTCCCATTTCTAGCCTCCCGGGTTAAGATTGATCGTATACGGTTCACGGTTCCAGGTTCACGGTTCAGGGTTGGGGGGGGGGAACCCTTGAACCTTGAACCTGTCACTCGGTGGTGAACACCTTTCGTATCACCTCCTGGATGGTGGTCAGCCCTTCCTTGGCCTTGAGCATTCCGTCCCGCCGCAGCGGAACGGTCCCTTCCTTAATCGCCTGCTCCTTGATCTGAGCAGCATTGGCACTACGAAGGATCAAACTCCTGATCTCCTCCGTCATCAGCAGGACCTCAAACACCCCCAGCCGGCCCAGAAAACCAGTCCCGGGGCAAATATTACAGCCCCGGCCGGAGTAGAATTCACCGGCCGGCTCCTGCATCTCCTGCTCATACATAATAGCCTCGGTCGCTGTAGGGGCAGTGAGCGTCTTACAATGGGGGCAAATCCTGCGCAGCAGGCGCTGGGCGACGACGCCGATGAGCCCCGATGAGACAGCGAAGGACTCGACGCCGAGATCCAGAAGCCGAACCGTCGCGCTGGCGGAATCATTTGCATGGATGGAAGAGAGTACCAGGTGCCCGGTGTTAGCTGCTTGAATGGCAACCCGGGCGGTTTCTGCATCTCGAATCTCACCCACCAGAATGATGTCCGGGTCCATGCGCATAATCG
>QLUN01000197.1 GCA_018725455.1 Chloroflexota bacterium | reverse complement strand
GCGTTTCAGCCATCGGGAGGAGATGTGAAACTGGAAGAATATCTGAAAATGTTACGGGCAAGATACGAGGCCTACTTTGACACTTCCCCGGATTATTCTATCCTGGGACGCACGGTAGACCTTTATGCTCGCTGCCACGTCAGGAACGAGAAGTTTTTCCTCTCCAGGAAAGCAACCCTCGGTGCCTGGGAAACCAGCGAATACTGCCTGGTAGAAGGTCACCCGGTTGGTCTCGGTGCAGCCAAGGTTCGGGATTTTGCTGCCTTCCTGGTGAGAGCCGCTGATGAGCTGGTCAAGCCTCATGAGGAACACATGTCCAGTATAGTCTCCGGGATACTGGTTTCTGAGCGAGGATTTGAGCCCGAAGCCATCCGCATCGGGACCGGGTTCAAACACGAGCGTAGCTTCTGGTTCGGACTACGCGGATGGTGTTCGGTTTGTCTGCTGCTGGTTGACCTTTCAACGGGTCAAGTCTACGCCAGCCCTAAAGGAAAGGAGGTGATGAGAATCTATCTACCAAAAGCAGGTGATGCACAGTTAGAGTGTCTCGTTGCCCAAATTTTTAAGAAGGAGATAAAGGGTTATGAATGCTATATGGATGTTGGTTATCGCCTCGATCGCCTTCATCGTCGCCTATCTAACCTATGGCTCGTTTATCGCCAAAAAGCTGGGGGTTGACCCTAAGATTAAAACCCCGGCTCATACAATGCGCGACGATGTAGATTATGTCCCCACCCGGGGGCCGGTTCTGATGGGCCACCACTTTGCCTCTATCGCCGGTGTCGGTCCGATTATTGGCCCGATAGTGGCCTCAGCATTCGGTTGGTTACCGGTATTCTTGTGGGTCGTCATCGGCGGTGTCTTCATTGGTGCGGTGCATGACTTCCAGGCATTAATGGTCTCGATCCGTCACCGGAGTAAGACCATCTCCGAAGTGCTCAAGGAGAATGTCGGCATTAGCAGCAAAAAGCTTTTTGCCGCCTTCGTTTGGCTCACGATAGTCCTGATTATAGCCGTTTTTGCTAATGTCATTGCCATCGCCTTTGTGGCTACTCCGGCAGCGGCAACGGCGGCCATACTGTTTATGGTGCTGGCCATTCTCTTCGGTCAGGCCGTTTACCGGCGGGGAGTCTCACTGCGGGTAGCTACCCCAATCGGCGTAGCTCTGTTTGCTGCATGTATCTGGCTGGGGATATTGTTTCCCCTCGAGCTACCACGTACAGCTTGGGTAGTTATTCTGCTGGGCTATTCCTACATGGCTGCCAGCCTCCCCGTTTGGTTCCTGCTCCAGCCCCGTGACTATCTGGAGTCGTTTATGTTATACGGGATGCTGGCTGCTGCCTTTATCGGCATCCTTGTCACTAACCCGACTATCCAATTACCTGCTTTTACCGCTTTTGAGGTCCCCATCGGCTATCTCTTCCCGATACTGTTTGTCACTGTCGCCTGTGGGGCCATTTCTGGTTTCCACTCCATAGTTTCCTCAGGAACCACCTCCAAGCAGTTGAGCAGTGAAGCCCATGCCAAGCCAATCAGCTATGGTGGCATGCTCATTGAGGGTATACTGGCGGTGATTGCACTCACTGCGGTGGCTGTCCTGGCTCTGGGTGATCGCGCCGCCCTCATCGCCGCTGTCGGTCCGGTGGGCGCCTTTGCCCGGGGTGTTGGCGGTTTCTTGACCGGGTTGGGGATTCCGCTGGATGTTGGAATTACCTTAACCACCCTGGTTGTTGCTTCCTTTGCCCTGACCACCCTGGATACCGCTACCCGCTTGTGTCGCTTCAGTTTCCAGGAATTAACCGAAAAGGAAGAGGGGAAGCCATCAACGATTGTTGAAATTGTTACCAACCGCTGGGTAGCCGGAGCAATCGGCGTGGTTTTTGCCGCCGTCCTGGCGCTCACTGGTGTGTTTGGGCTGATCTGGCCTATATTCGGTTCGGCTAACCAGCTTCTTGCCAGTTTGGCGCTGCTCGCTGGTGCTGTCTGGCTGGCAAAGTTGGGTAAGAGCAACTGGTTTCTGCTCTATCCCATGATATTCATGCTGGTGACTGCCCTGTCCGCACTGGTGTTTCTGTTCTTCAGGTCTCTAGCCGCAGGCCACACGCTGCTGGTAATCATCTCGGTGGTGCTTTTTGTCCTGGCCATCGTCCTGGTCTATCTGGCGATAAGCAGGTTGGTAACGGAGAGGAAAAAGGTGCCCGGGAAGTGACTGACTTATAGCAGACAGGCGACTGATTAAGTAGGTTCAGAAGGAGACCCCAGCGGCTTTGCCGCTGGGGTCTCTCTGAATTGGGAAGAATACCTAGGCTGGCATCGTTCCTTGGCCCCTTGACCTGCAACCCTCATCCCACCGCTGCAATCCGCAGCCGGCGCACGATTCCGAACAACAACTAAGGGTTTCC
>QLUN01000196.1 GCA_018725455.1 Chloroflexota bacterium | reverse complement strand
GGCATAGCAATCTTTGCCCTGCGGCGGAGGAAGAGTTGAAGCGAAGGCTCAACCATCAAAGTGGTAACGATGAGGAATATAATTAGGATAAGGTCCTGGCCAAAGGTCACCTCCCTTATCATGGCCGTCATACCGGTGGCTGTGCTAGCATTCATAATGGTAAACCTCCTTGTAAATAGCAGACTGGCTATAAGAGACGTAGGCCTGGGGGAGATGCTCTTCTCCACTGAATTCAGCGGCGTATTCGAGGCGGGCCGGGAGCTTTATGGGCTGGTGCCTACCCTATGGGGAACCTTCCTGGCAGTTGTAATAGCCATAGCTATTGCCCTGCCGGTATCCCTGGCGATGGCAGTATTCTCCTCGGAATTCCCCCTGGGCTTTCTGGGAAGGGGGATGAGAGGAATACTTGGGCTGCTATCGGGCATACCCCCCATCGTATATGCCCTTGCTTCGGGGGTTCTGGTAAGAGTATTCATGATACCCAACTTCACTGGAGGATTTTTATTTGAAACCCTCTGCGCGGTGGAACTGGGCCTTTATCCTCCTGAGGAATTCCCTCCCTGGCCCTGGAGACCCGGGGGACTGCCCTGGGGAGACCCCAACAGCACCCTCCTGGGGGGAATCATGCTTGCCCTGCTGATAATACCCTTCGTTGCCCCCCTTATCCATGATGCCATAGAGAATGTGCCCCATGGACTCAAGGAAGCCTCTCTCGCCCTGGGTGCCAACCGCTGGCATACCTTAATCAGGGTCACCCTTCCCCTGGCTCTCTCGGGCATTATCGCCGCCACTGCCCTGGGGGCACTTAAGGCTATGGGGGATGTCATGATAGCAGGCTGGGTTATCGGCTGGGCACCTGGAGTTATGCCTGTTCCCCTGTGGGATGTTCTGGAGGCGTCTCAGCCGTTGACATCGACCGGTGCCGGACTTGTTGGCCTAGAGAATCCCCAGTCGAGTGGCACCGAGTTTTCTGTGGCCAACTTTACCGGCCTTCTGCTCCTGGTTATGGCTTTTGCCATCATGGGTCTGACGACCCTTCTCCAGAGGAAGTTCTGGAAGAGGTTTTCTTCATGAAGGCTATCCCCGCACTTACCCTTGCCATATCAGCACTGGGCATCGTTCTGGGATGCCTTTCCCTTGTCCTGAATTCACTGGAGGCTTATCCTGTCCCGCTGCTTGGCTTTCTCTCTTTCTCCCTTATTGGTCTTCTCCTTCACGTCCACCACCATAGAGGGGTATGGGAGCGAGGGCTGATTATCCTCGCCGGTTTTTCCCTCATCTCTGCCCTTCTCCTTTTGGCTCTTCCTGAATTCCTCTACGGCTTTCAGATAAATGCTATATTCCACCGCTCCTTTATCTCCGCCCTCCTCCTTTTTGCGGCAGCCCTTCCCTCCTCATGCTCCTCCTTGCGCCACCTGCTAGGGGCAACCCCGGCAGCCGAGGACATCTCCCGTTATCCCCTCATTATCCTCCCCATATTCCTTGCCCTGGCTGCCTATGCCCTGTTTATATCCCACATCTTCTCCGAAGGAGCCGCCAACCTCGACTGGAAGATCATAACCACTCCCTACGGCCACCCTATTAGAGTGGCCGGGATGAGAAACCACATCCTGGGCACTTTGCTTCTCATGGCTTTAACTTCCCTGATATCTCTCCCTATAGGTGTGGGAGCCGGGGTGTTCTTGAGTGAGTATGGGGGGCGGCTTGCCGGGGTGGTAAGGTTTTCCCTCGGCGCCCTTCGGGGTATCTCGGTATTCATTCTGGGCATCACCGCCCTTAGCCTGGTCGGATACTCTGAAGGAACTTTTCTTTCTGACATCATCACCGGCGTTTACGATGCGGGAGCAGGGCAGCGTGCTGCAGATGGCTCCTTCCTCACCGCCGCCATTTTCCTCTCCCTTCTGGTCATTCCGCTAATAGCCCGAGCCACTGAAGAGGGAATCCGCTCCCTCCCCACCGAGATTCGGGAAGGGTCGTTAGCCCTGGGAGCGTCGGAGGGACGCACCCTGACCCGTATCATCCTTCCCTGGTCGTCGCCTAACATCGTTACCGGGTTTCTTATGGGCTGTGCCGAGGCAGCGGGAAGCTTGGCGGTCATCATGTTCATGGCCGGGACAGGTGAGCATGGGGTCGGGCTTTTAAGTGAAGTAACCTCCCTTACCCACTTTATCCATGATACCGGACCCGGGCCCGACCTCTTTAAAACGCTTATGCGCGACTATCAGTACCTGGCAGCCCTTTTGCTTTTAGTCATCACCACAGGTCTGGGTATAGCTGCCCTCATCCTTAAGCAAAGGCTTGCCAGGAGATACCGGGGAGCATGAAGATGTAATTGATAATTAGTAATCAGGGGTACGGTGTGTATCACCAATCACCAGGATAGAGGAGGAAAAAGATGCCCGGCACCATAGATAT
>QLUN01000195.1 GCA_018725455.1 Chloroflexota bacterium | reverse complement strand
AGGACGCTGAAATGAACTCGGTGAATGATCTTCTCACCACATTGAGGACAGAAGGTGGAGTTATATTTATGGCCGGGGACATTCCCGATGGTGACGAAGTTTATCCCTGCCTCTCTGGCGATGGCGTGTGCCTCTTCAAGCGTTTCTATCGGCGTAGCGGGAAGATGTGTCAATCGGTATGCAGGATGGAAGCGGGTAAAGTGAAGCGGGACATCCGGTCCCAGATATGCCAGAATCCACTCGCTCATCGCCCTGATCTCGTCCATGCAGTCGTTAACTGTGGGAATGACGAGATTGGTTATCTCCAGCCAGCGCCCCTCTTCCCTGATGATCTTCAGGGTTCTAAGCACTCTTTCGAGGCATCCACCATAATATCGGCGGTAAATATCGGGACAGAATCCTTTAAGGTCCACGACAACCTGATCGGTCCGCTTAAGCAGCGCCCGCAGGGGTTCTTCGGCGATGGCGGCATTGGTATGAAACTGCATCCGCAGCCCCTGCGGCCTGGCTAAGACGGCCACGTCATAAAGGAATTCAAAGAAGACGGTCGGTTCATTGATCGTTCCGGTAATCGTTCTTGCCCCTCTTCTAAGCGCATAATCTACCACCTCTTGCGGAGTGAACTCGCGCGCTCTTACATCTTCCGGATAGCGTTGAGTGATATGCCAATTATGGCACTGCTTACAGCGAAAATTACACCCCGCAGTGGCGATAGCCAAAACATCAGTTCCGGGAAGGGCCATGCCCATCCCGTCTTTCTCGATGGGCGCAACCGTTGTAGCGGCGAGGAGACCGTAAACCAGGGTGTAGAGCCGCCCCTCTCTGTTCTCTCTCACCCGGCATATTCCCCGCCTGCCCTCCGCGATGACACAATCGTGCATGCAGAGATAACACCTGACCCTGCCATCGTCCATCGGCTGCCAAAATCTTGCCTCGTGAACTCCGGGCTCGGCAAGCTGAGCCAGTGGGCGAGGCGGCGCTTGTCGTGGGAGGGGTTCCGCGATAGGCGCTGCTGCCCATGCGTGGTAAAGCAAGGCAGCAGCGATGATCACGATAGCAGAAAATAGAATGACTAAAGTGCGCTTTTTCATCTCCACCTCCGCAGTTCGACGCTTATGAAATGGGTCATCCCTCCTGTCCTCTTCATGGGCGTAATAAGACGGGAATAATCAAACTGATCCCGATGAGCACGAGGACAAACCCACAAACTTTAGTGAAATAGCGAAATGCCCGGTTATAGCGGGCCAGCAATGCCGGCGCAGCGCCGGCCAGGACTCCCAATGGAATCAACGGTGAAATGAGTTTTCCCGTTCCAAATGCCAGTCCATAGAATGCGCCTTGCCATAGGTCTTGGGCATGGAGTGCGGTAAAGGTGAGCGCACCTAAAAGGGGCAGGCAGGGTAATATACCGGCGAAGAGCCCCAATAAGGCTGGCCCCCTGATGCCAGCGGTCATAATGTGCTTGCTGGAGGCTAATTGACAATGGCGTAATTCTTTCTTGCTGAAGATCACATAAAGACCGAGGCAAGAGATAAATATCCCGCCACCAACCATTATCGGGTACTCAAACTGCAAAAGCTGTGCAATAATAATGTGTCCCAGCAGACCGGCCAGGAGCCCTAACACCCCGTAGATAGCCAGACGCGCAACTGAAAATACCAATATCGCCTTTAGTCCCCCTGTCCAGTTCTGTGTGGTGGCGGCAATATACGGCAATATCAAAAGTGAACAGTGAGCGATACACGGCCCAAAAGAGACGGTAACGCCGAGAATGAATAGTTTAAGTGCCGCTTCCATCACGCTCCTTGTTGGGGACTCTGATAATGATAGCAACCTGAGTTCCCACTGCGGGCAACCTTTCACAATTTAGCCAATAACCCGACTGACCGCATTCCCGGACAAGTTTTGCTTCCACTCTCTCGTGTAAGAGTGATAGCGGACACCGGTCTGTTAGTGCAACACAAACTGCAGTCCTCAGGCAGCGGGCTAGAAAGAGAGGGTCAAAGAGAGGCGAACCCAAGAATACTAAATCGCCGATTCCCAAACGGTATCGCGTCTGTATTAAATCATTAGCATCGATCTTATCCTCACCCCATTCGAGGAAAACCTCTATCTCCTGGTCGCCTGCTTCTCCGTGCCACAGATGGTCCCACAGTTGCCAATCAAGTAGTGCAATCGCCTTTTGCAGATCGGTAAGATAGGCTGGTGAGATAATCGCCGCCTTCTCCTCCAGCCACCTGTAGCCCCAGAGGTGGATCAAAACCTGTACCCGGCCCGCTTCCTGTCGAATCACGCCGTGAAATCGAATCTCTCTGGTAGCAGGATTGACAACGACATCGCCAAAGCGAACACCCGCCCCCGCCACTACCGGCTGCGGCTGCTCTGGCGGGACAAGATGCCTGCTGAGTGCAACGGTG
>QLUN01000194.1 GCA_018725455.1 Chloroflexota bacterium | reverse complement strand
GATGGCAGTTGTTTCCTCTGCCGAAAGTTCCAACCTCTCACAGTATTGACGCATGGTACCACCCTTTCTGGATGCAATCATCCTTTAGCCTTTTTAGAACATCTTACCATGCGTCAGGCTGAACATCAAGTAATTTGCTATTCTCGAGGGCGTGCAGTATATAAACAGATCCAGGGTTCAATCCCCGCACCTAGTAGTTCATCTATCAAGCGGTGATAAAAGTCAAGGCCGGGCTTGTTGATATTGCCCCTCCCTTTCGGGAGAACGCGCGGCCAGGAGATGGAGAAGCGATAGGCGCGCAAGCCCAATTCCTTCATCAAGGCCACATCTTCCTTGTAACGATGATAGTGGTCACAAGCGATATCACCGCTGTCATTGTTGGCGATGTTTCCTGGTACGTGACAGAAGCGATCCCAGATGGACTCCCCCTTACCGTTCTCGTCCCAGGCGCCCTCGATCTGGTAGGAAGAAGCGGCGGCACCCCAAACAAAATCGGGGGGGTAGGTGATTTTCTTTGTAAACATTGCCCTCTACAATTCCTCCTCTCGGCTTTCCACCTTTATACCCCTGCGGGACAATTCCTGCAGGAAGGCATCCGGGTCAATGGCTCCTTCTGCTTCAGGGGCAAAAACCCCGTAGCGCCTTATTTCTCCCTTGCCCATCTGGTAGGTCCCGATACTCAGGGGAATACTGGTGAGTCTCCTCATATGGTCGACGGCAGTATAAGTTAGTCTCACCTTCTTTTCATCTCGGTAACCGGTTACTTCCACCCTGATGCCTGAGATGGCTTTTTGTTTATTGACGGGGAACAAGGGTAAAAGGGCTTTCATCAGTTTACCCACAGCCTGTTTTTTGGCCGGCGTGTTGGTTAACCTCAGGGAACTGAGCAGTCTGGCCAAGTTATTAAGGTAATTTTCCACCAGCCCGCCCTTGAGGGTAACCTCCCCCACATCTTCCAGGTAAAGGGGTATGGTTACGGGTTCCGGGTGCCCCAGGTGAAAGGTATGAATACGACCCAAAGGAGGGGGAAATCCCACGATTTCTCTCTCTGAACCGGCCTTTACTTCCACGGTCTCACCCCCTTGGTAAGACGGGGCCAACCCACTAAAAATGTGAATAGTATGTAAGGGGACAGCGAACCCGGTTGAATCGCCGGCGCTACCGGCCCAGTAGATACGGATAGATTCAGTCTTTTCCAGGGCGTCGTAGCCCCTCCGGGCCAGGATGTTGCTAAGCCCGGGAGTCCAGCCCATACCGGTGAGTACTTTGCGTCCTTTATCGCGTGCTGTCCGATCCATTTGAATAACGGCGGAGGCCGCATCGTTGTCGTCACAAATGCTTACATAGTCCACCCCGGCCGCCAAGGCCGCTTCCACAATAGGTTTTTCAAAGCGGTAAAAAGGGCCCAGCGCTCCCGCAGCCACGGTATGACCTTTTAGAACATTTACCAGGTCCTGGTGAGAGGTTGCATCTACCTTTTATACCCTCACCCTTTCCCCACCCAGGGAAGAAGCCAATTTCTCTGCTGCTGCCGTATTCAGATCTGCAATGGTAATTCCTTCTACCTCTGGGAAGTTAACCAGCTCTTTCACAGCCTCAGAGCCCATATCTCCTGCCCCACCTAAGACAATGACTTTCATCCCGCCCTCCTGATCACTCTTCCGGGCTTCTCCCCTACTACATAATTCCCATTCTTGACAATCATGATTCCGTTGTTGAAGACATACTCTATACCGTCAGGCTTCTTATCCGTATCCTTGATTGCGGCCTCTCTCAAGTTTAGGCCATGCAGATGTTTTCCACCAACAAATCCTGCGTTCATAATCTGGATATCGGCAAAATCAAACCCGAGAAGCTTTCTCATCAAAAGTATTTCAAACCTTAGCCCGACTTTGAGACCCCCCATAGCTGGCGCATAGCTATCTCAAGGTTGTTTGCCACTACACCGACACTCCTCTAGAATCGTCGCTCGGAGGTGGCTAGTTTAGTAATTTTGCACCTTGGGAGGTGGATGCATGCCCACGGCAGCAAATGCCTTCTGTGCTAAGGGCGGTAGCTGAGTTCGTGCCAGGAGGACTTCCCCGTTGAGTTCCACTCGCACTGCCTTCACTTGCTCCACTGCCTCTATCACTTCCCGCACGCTGGCCTCATAGCCATGAGACCTCAGCCTCCGCAGGTGGGGGGCGGCTATGATGGCCGTCGAGGTCAGGTGGAAAATCGAGATCGGGTTAAAGTATCGGCAGGTATCTCTTCAGTTCATAATCGGTCACCTGCATTCGGTACTGATCCCACTCGATCTTCTTGTTCTTGATGAAGTTTTTGAAGACGTGGTCCCCGAGTGTCTCTCGCACTAGCTCGCTTTTCTCGGTGAGCAGTATTGCTTCTAGCAGGCTGGCCGGCAGGGTGCCGATACCCCTTC